>JARRQC010000001.1:0-32272 GCA_037382165.1 bacterium
GCAAATACTTTTTAATGGCACCTGCCATGGGCAATGTAAGTAAAACATCACCGATACTGTCTGTTCTGCTGATGATGATCCGTTCAGCCATTCCCGGAGTCGTATAGTCGTTTCAGTTTCACATATTTTCTGTGCGTGGCCGCCGCCGAAAGCCAGCTGATGGTCAGGCCTGTTTGCCCATCCAGAAATCCCAACCTGAGAAAATAGCTTTGAAGGAACTTGATCACCGGGCCAAACCAAATCTTATAAAAAGGGGCTTTTTTTCCTTTTCTGAAATCAGCTTCTGCACCAAGTGTGGTAAACTTTTCAGATTGCTTTTTATGATCTGCAACCGAATCAAAAGAATAGTGGAGAAGATCCCCTGAAAGATGTTGTACTTTACTTCCCTCTGAAAGCTTGAATTCCTCATGTATGAGCACACCTTCCCATTTTCCTTTTCGACGGTCAAAAAGACGAAGTTTACGGTCCGGATACCAACCGCAATGCCGCACCCATTTACCGGCATAGTTGGTAAGCCGGTTCATGGTATATCCATCCGCACTGAAATTCTTTTTTACCTTTCGGACAGATTCCCGGAGTTCCTCCGAAAGTGCCTCATCCGCATCCAGTGAGAGTATATGGTCATGGCTGGCCTGTTCATTCGCTACATTCTTCTGGTTCACATATCCCTCAAAAGCATGCAGGATGACTTTGGCTCCGTAGGAATTACTTATCTCTCGCGTGTTGTCAGTTGAATGGGAATCCACGACCACTATTTCATCAGCGATGTCTTTTACAGCATCCAGACAGCGCCTGATGTTTTTTTCCTCGTTGAGGGTAATGATAACGACAGATAATTTGACCATGACCGGGTTGTCAACAACCAAATGTAAGAAAAGTTATCCTCTTGATTGAGTAGGCTCTTTTTGCTTTCTGTAACGCTGATTTCTATCAGAATTTTGTAATGGACTGGGAATTAATTCCTAATACTTTTCATTTTATCAAGGCGGAGTAAAAATACAGGCCATATAAATTTCTATTTTTATATGGTCATTTAATTGGAATGGTGATACGGTCCTGGCTCTTCATCTGTATTATTTTATTATCCTCCCCATGCCTTACCGCCCAGGTTCGTTTTGGGGATTTTGAATTACCCGTAAGGGAAGTTAGACAGGTAGGTATATCCGGGAATCTTGGGTTAAAAAGTCTTACCGGGATCGGGGTTTCATTCCAGTATTACCTTATCCCCAAATTTGCACTTGACGGCGGTGTGGGCCTGTCGAATTTTGGTTATAACCTGTCAGGACGCGGACGCTACCTGTTTTCAAAAAAGAATTTTTCCCCATTTGCTGCCCTGGGCTTTATTTACGGAACCGGATCATTCAACCAGGTTATCGAACTCACCGATGTGAGCTCCGGTAACGCATTGTGGATCAACGTTTACCCTTCACGGTTCCTTCAATTGACCGGCGGGGCGGAATATGTTGCCAGAAGTGGTTTTTTTATCATGTTCAATGCTGGTATTTCCATCCTGTTGCATGATACGAATTACGAGATCACATCGGGTTTTCCAAGTCCTGAAATGAAGGAATCGCTGGATTTCATTTACAATACCGGATTCAGCACAGAAGTAAGTATTGGTTATATATTCGGAAATAAGAAAGGATACCGGGGTAAACTTTAGATCAAAGCTTCCAGAAGGAACCGGAAAGGATGATAAGCACCGTAAAAAGTTCCAGTCTTCCCAACAGCATCAATAAAGTAAGAAACCATTTTACGATCGGGCTGAAGGCGGCGTAATTCTCTACCGGGCCGACACCCCCGATACCCGGACCAATATTACCCAGGGTGGCAATGGTCGCCCCAATGGATGTTTCAAAATCTAAGCCGTTGAGCGATAGCACAAGGGTACCTACTCCAAATATCATGACGTAAATAAGAAAGAAGGCCATGACATTGAAAATAATATCCTGTGAAATGGATTTACCATTGAATTTGACGGGTATGATGGCGTTGGGATGCATGGCCCGCTTCAATTCGATCCATGAATTCTTGACAAGCAGCAGATGCCTGACGATTTTCATGCCTCCCCCTGTTGAACCTGCACTTCCGCCAATAAACATAAGCGCGAAAACCAGCATCCACAGAAAAGAAGGCCACAAAAGGTAATCGGCGGTCACGAATCCGGTAGTTGTCAATATTGAAGTGACACTAAACAGTGCATCCCTGACAGATTGCTCGGCATCGATGCTGCTAATGAAAAAGAGTCCGGAGGCGATGAACAGGGAGACGACGAAAAGTATACCCAGGTAAACCCTGAATTCCTGGTTTTGTGAAACCTTTGCGAATTTTTTATGCAGAACCAGGTAGTGAAGGGTAAAGTTTGTTCCCGCCATGATCATGAAGAAAATGATGACATATTGTATGTAAGGGGAAAACCCGGCAATGCTATCATTTTTTGTTGAAAAACCGCCGGTCGCCATGGTAGCGAATGCATGGCATACAGCATCAAAAAAATTCATTTCCCCAACCCACAGCAAAATGATTTCCAATCCGGTGAACATGACATAAATTCCCCAGAGTCTCTTGGCAGTAGCTGTAATCCTGGGATGAAGCTTATCAGGTGTGATACCGGGCATTTCAGCGACAAGCAACTGCATACCGCCGATACCCAGGAAGGGAAGGATGGCAACGGTAAGGACAATAATGCCCATGCCTCCGATCCAATGTGTGGTTGCACGCCAGTAGAGCAGGTTCCTTGGCATGGATTCAATATCTGTCAGAATGGTGGCCCCTGTGGTTGTAAAACCGCTGATGGTTTCGAAAAAAGCATTGGTCAGGGAGGGTATGTACCCACTGAGCACGAAAGGAATAGCACCGAAAAAAGAAACTGTGATCCAACTCAGTGTAACGATCAGGTAGCCCTCGCGCTTACCTATTCCTTTCCTGCTTACGCCGGGGTTCAGGCTGAGCCAGATCGATAATCCCACTGTGCCCGTTACAAGGGACGAGATAAGCAACGGTTTTATGTTTTCCCCAAAATAGAATGCGAAAAGCAAACCGCTTAGCATGAAAACCGCCTCAATAATGAGCAGGAAACTCAATACTTTTAAAATAACGCCGGTATTTATCAATCTTGCACCAGGCATGGATTCATAAATTAACGTGAAAAAGGGCTTTTACAAAAAAGTTTTTCCATCTTGGCGGTAGTTCCCGGCAGCGTAAATACCACGACCTTATCATCGGCCTGAATCTGAAAATCACCCAGCGCAATATGGGCGTTCTCTCCCCTGACAATACCTCCAATAATGCCATTTCGTGGGATATTCAGCTCCCGTATTGGTTTTTTGGTAATCGAAGACCCTGCTGCCGCTATCAATTCAACGATCTCCAGGTTCATGTCACTCAGGTATTTGAGTGAAGACACCTCATTCGCCATGGAATATCTTATGATATAACTGGCTGCGATCAATTTTTTATTGATGATGGTATCAATACCTATATTCTTCGAGATTTCAATGTAATCGATATTTTCAACCAACGCAACGGTCTTCTTTACACCATATTTTTTGGCATGTAAACAGGCCAGTATATTGGTTTCAGAACTGTCTGTTACCGCGATAAATGCATCCACTTTATCTATCCCTTCTTCCTCCAGCAATACCATATCATGGGCATCCCCGCTGATGATCAAGGTTTCATCCAGCAGATCGGTTAGTTTCATGCTCCTCTCCCTGTCTTTTTCGATCAGCTTGATATTCATTTCCCTTTCCATTCTTTTGGCGATCACTTTTCCCACACGACCTCCTCCTACGATCATGATATTGTTAACCTCCACCTTTTTCTTTCCGCTAAGCGACATCAACTGGTTACATGCTTCGGGTTTGGTGATGACATACACCATGTCATTTGCCTTAAACACCGAATCACCGGAAGGAAGGAAGGTTTCCCTATCCCTTCGGATAGCTACCGCCCTGAAATCCAACTCACCGAGTTCATTGGCAACCTGTGACAGGGTTTTGCCGATAACGGGTGCTCCCTCTTCGATACGAATAAGAAATACAGATAATTTACCGCCGGAAAACTCGTACACTTCGGTTGCCTCCGGTTGTTGCAACAGCTCGATAACTTCATGGGCGGCAATATCTTCCGGGGATATCAGGTAATCAATACCCAGTTCTTCATAGATCTTCTGGTTTTCCAGGCTGACATTTTCCAGGGTATTGACCCTGGCAATACTCATTTTAGCCCCCAGTTTCTTGGCCAGGATAGCTGTAAGTATATTGGTTTGTTCATCATGCAAAACGGAGATGACAAGATCGGCCTTGCTGACATTGGCTTTTTTAAGTACCCCCACCGAATTGGATTCCCCGACAATGGTCATCAGGTCGGTGTGGGCCTCCACCATCTTCAGCAATTCCTCGTGTGGGTCCACAATGGTGATATCATGCTGCGAATCTACCAGTGCTTCCGCAATATGAAATCCTACCTCTCCGTCACCGGCAATGATAATATTCATGGCATGCGATTTATCAGCGCAAAATTATATTATTTATCCAGTCGCTTGAAAACTTTGGCCTGTTCAGTGTCATCCACAACCCAATAGGCTCCTACCGTATCCCCGGTCACCATATGGTCTATTCCCAGGAGACCCTGGTATTTGGGTTCCACCATGATCAAATCGGTGTGGAAAGTTTCCGCCTTATCCAAGAAACCTTCCCCGAATACCGTTGAATCCATCTTTTGCAACTGCACATAACAAAGGTCTCCCTGTATCCGTTTGAAATGTTCCACCTCATTGAATATGAAGGTCATGGGTCCAACGATCTTCATTTCCGCTTCGCTGCCGTCGGCATATTTTTCTGCCATCATTCTGTTCGTTTCGGGGGTAAACTTTTTCAGCGACAGTTTGATATTGAAATAAGTGGAGACCGTCACATAGATGATGACCAGCGAAAACAGCACCCTGATCGCGGAGATTTGCCCTCCCCATTTAAAACGGGTGATTTTCCCTTCCATCAGGGCCTTTGTTGTCAGGGTTATCAATATGACCAGGTAGGGAAAATTGAGCAGTAAATACTGCCTGGATTTATGCATGGCCAGTATGCCCGTCATCAAGGCCACAAGGAGGGCAAAACTGGTGATGAAGCCATGTTTCCTGAACAGGTACCTGAGCCCGATCAGCAGGGTAACCAAAAGGAAGACACTGAACACGATAATCTGCAGGTTATGGAAATACCGCATGTGCTCCCTGAGCAGGTTGACAACAGGTTTCAACCAGGAGGGTCCGTACTCAAGGCTATCCAGGTAGGGAGCATTAAAAAACTGCTGCTGCCATAAGGTGAAATAGGATGGGTCCGTATAATCATAAAAATAGACCGTGAAAGCCAACAGGACACCAACGGAAAAAACAACAAGCGGTATAAACTTCTTTTCTGTGTACAAAAGCAGCAGAAATGCAGCAGCGGCCAGGATCAGTCCATTGAGATGCGCTACCATGGTAAGGCCAAAGAATATGCCCGAGATAAATACCAGCAAGGTTTTATTCCGTTCAGTTTCTGTGTATTTTTCCAGGAGGATAAATGCGGCGAAACCCAATGTCATCATCATGATCTCGGGTCTGTACAAAAAAGAGAACTTGAAAATCCATGGAAAAGACAGGATAAGGATCAGTGAGAACAGGAACCCTTCGAGGTTGAACAATTTTTTCCATTTCAATGTGTAGAAGCCAAACAGGATCAGAAAAAGAAGGAAATAGACAAGACTGACCGATTTCAGTGTATACAGTGAAAACCCAAAGATCCTGATAAACAGGGCTCCGTTCAGATTCCATAATTTGTGGTGAACCACGAATAATTCTCCCTGCTGGTTTATGCCGTGCATCAGGTCCGTATGGACATAGCCATCTTTTGCTAATGTGTAGGCGTCAATACCTATCCAGGCATCGTCAATATCGGGCATTCTTCCCCAAAGACCGTAAATATAAATTGCCACCAGGAGTAGGAGTACCGGTACTAAAACGCTATTTGAAAACGTGAAATTCTGATTTTGCATTTCACTTGCGGGTTTTATTCATCCTCAGCAGGCAAGAGGCTGAATGTGTCCCAATCTTTTCCGACATTAAATTTGCTTCTGAACGCCTCGAGTTTTTCATAGGAAAGCGTTTCCGACAATATCCTTTCCTTCCCTTCGTCAGGTTTCGACAACACCTGCCCTTCAGGATCAATGATCATAGAGTCGCCACTGTAATAGATGCCTTCAGGATCACGGCCCACACGATTAATACCTGCAACATAAGAAAGATTTTCAATGGCCCTGGCGATGAGCAGTTGCTGCCAGGGATAACTCCTGATTGCCGGCCAGTTGGCGATATATATTGCCAGATCATAGGCATAATTTCCTGCATCATCCATGGTATTTTTTGACCAGACCGGAAAGCGCAGGTCGTAGCATATCATCGGCATGATCTTCCAGCCATTGAGTTCAATGATCAGTGGTTTTCTTCCCTTATCAATTACCTCGTTTTCACTTGCCATGGAAAAGACATGCCGTTTGTCGTATTCTGCTATGCTGCCGTCAGGACGCACCCAGACCAGGGTATTCGTATAGCGGTTTTCCCTTTCAAGGATGAGGCTGCCACAGATCACTGCTCCGGTCTTCTCTGCTATTTCCCCCATCCACCGGATGGTATCCCCATCAAGGGTCTCGCTGGTGAAATGGGGAAATTTCGGGAATCCGGTGGTAAAAGTTTCCGGAAGCAGGATCAGGTGGTGGCCCTCACAATGATTCATGATCTTGATCCGGAACAATTCCCTGTTGCCTTGCGGGTCATCCCAGATCAGGTCGGACTGAATACCAAGAATTTTTAGGTCACGCATAATTAGGCTTAAAATTAATGTTGGCTGAAGCCTTGTCTGTTATTGCTTTCCTTTTTGTAAAAGTATTCAATTCCATAATATAGAGCGCGCCCCTGACCCTTCTTAATCAAGCCTGGGGTTAAAAATGAATATGCGTTATTGCCTATCTTTGCCGGATATCTTTCCGGATCCGTCAATGGCAGTTCAATCCAAACTCATTATCCCCAAAAATATAAAGCTCATTGGCTTGTCCCTCATCCTTCTCCTGGTGATCAACTTTATTTTCAGGCTGATACTTCTGGTCAATCATTGGAAACTGGTTGGACGGGCCAACATAGCCGATATAATAGATAGTTTGTATGTGATCGGTTTTAAGTTTGATCTCCATATCTCGCTGATCATTCTTTTGCTGCCTTTCCTGCTCAGTTCGGTTCCTTTTCTAAAAAACACCAATCAAAGGACTTATCTGATCATCGCCTCCTGGTTTATATCCATACTGGGCTTGGTTAATATCGCCATTTCGTCTTCGGATCTTGGATTTTTCAAGTTTTATAACGAACGGATAACCAAATCGATCTTCAGCTGGACGGGGGAGCCCGATGTCATGTTCAAGATCATGGCCAATGACATCAATTACCTGGAGTATTTCCTCTTCTTTCTGCTCGTATCCGCGATATTTCTCTACCTGCAGTTCAGGATCCTGAAGCGGGTGTTATTGCTCCGGGAAAATAGCTACCCTTTACGCCAGCGACTGTTGGTCTTCCTGGTCACAGGTATCTTTTTCTTTTTCGGTATCAGGAGTTCGTTTAACTTCAATGCATCTCCACTTACCCTGGACCATGCCTATCATTCGGAAAACCTTTTCCTCAACCAACTCAGCCTTAACCCGGTATACTATATGGCACACAGTTATACCAAGGTAGACATCGACTATTTTAATAACAGTGATGTGTTTTTGGGGAAGGCATTGCAGTATTTGGAACGGGAGCCTGCTACCGGCGGGAATCCATTTTTACTGGAAAACAAGCATGCAGACAGTTTACGGCCCAATATTATCCTGATATTCATGGAGAGTATGAGCCATGCGATGGTATCCCGCTATCATGAGGAATTGCAAACAACCCCTTTTCTTGACCAGCTTGCAACAGAGGGAATTGTATTTGACAACTTTTATTCTGCCGGTGTACATACACACAATGCGATCACTTCTACTTTTTACGGACTTCCGGCCGTGATGGATAATAAGCTGATGGGAGAACTGGCCACCGCCGGGGAGTTGTTCTATGGAATGCCCTGGATATTGAAAGAAAAGGGTTATACGAATTCATTTTATGTGACCGGCTCAAAAAAGTTTGATAATATGAACGACTTCCTCATGCTGAATGGCTTTGACCAGGTCATTGGAGAACGGGATTATCCGAAAGATTCCATATACAACGCATGGGGGGTGACCGATCAAACCATGTTTAACCGGGTCATTACTGACTGTAACGGGCATTATGAGGCAGGTAGATCCTTTTTCTCCGCGATACTTACCATATCAGCCCATGAAGGATACATTGTGCCCAGGTCATACAGAAAAGGGCTTGTCAACAAAAAAATGCCACAAAGCCTCTATGAATTTTCAGATCTGATGCTGGAAGGATTTTTTACTGCTGCCAGAAAAAGCCCCTGGTTTAAAGAAACGGTTTTTGTACTGGTGGGTGATCATGGTCAGAATTTCCATACCAGGTATGACCTGAACCTGAATTACCACAGGGTTCCGCTTATCATTTATGGACCGGGGTTTTTTGAGTACAAGTGCTACGAGCAACCCGGGTTGCAAATGGATATTTATCCCACACTTTTTGGATTGCTTGACTTCAGCTATTCGAACAATGGACTCGGCGTGGATCTGTTTCGGCATCAAAGGCCTTATGCCTACTTCAGTGCAGATACTAAAGTGGGAATCACGGATGACCAATACTATCTGATCTATCGCAATCCGGATAATGTTTCACTTTTTTTCCTGAAGGGAGAACCATTGAAGGACATATACCACGATCATGAGGACAAAGCAAAGGAGATGTTGAATTATGGCTTTTCCATGATACAATCCGCAAAGTTTCTGATTGACAATGAACGGATGGGTAATGGGCTTGGGGCATCTGCCACCCGACAATCAAAATAAATTGACATTGCTGTATTACATATTGCTGATCTTTGCTTTGACCCTTTCCTTTGGAGGACTTGTGCTACGGATTCACGCCTCCGGCTGCTCCCGTGCTTGCAGGTCCATACTGGTGGTTATCGGTTCTCTTGTTTTAGTTCTAAGCCTCTTTTTTCTGTTTTCAGATTATGTCACCGGGAATGGGATCGATCAGTCATTGACCTACTTTATTAAGGATACCTTCACGGGAATAGGGCCGGTCAGGGGATTACTTTTCCTGTTGCTTATTGCAGGTGTATGGATGATTTGTATTTACATTTCGTTCCTGATCCTGAACAGATGGAGAACGACTTTCGGTTGGAAAGTAGGTCAATACACGTGGTTCCTTCTTCTCCTGGCAGCACTGGTCCTGCATCCTGTCACCGTTTCAATGCTCTATCATTCATTTGAAGAAGAATCTATGCCCGGTATTTATGAGAACCGGTATGAGGTGGAGCGGTTCATCGCACATGCAGGTGGCAGGATTAACGGCCATACATACACCAATTCTTTGGAAGCACTCGAACAAAGTTATGAAAAGGGGTTCAGGTTATTTGAACTGGATATACTAACCACTTCCGACAGTCATTTTGTGGCTGCCCATGATTGGGAAAGCTGGCAATCCATGACAGGTTACAGTGGTGACATTCCTCCCTCCCTTTCGGTATTTCAAAAAACTAAACTTTTTGGTATCTATAAGCCATTGACCATGGATGATATCAATACCTGGTTCAATACGCATCCGGATGCCGTGCTGGTTACCGATAAAGTGGATCTTCCTGCTGCCTTTTCCAAAGCATTTGTTGCACCCGGGCGGCTTATGATGGAGTTGTTCAGTATGGAATCCCTTAAAGAAGCCTCCAACCTGCAGATCAGATCTGCCATGGCCAGCTGGGAACTCCTAAAGGAATTGGACAGGAATCAGATCCTGTCTTTACTGGATCAATTGAAAATTAAGGATATAGCCCTCAGCAGGCGTGAAATAAAATATCATATTCCTTTACTCAAAGAACTGAAAAGGCGTGGGATCAGGGCTTATGCATTCCATGTCAATTACGACAGGGGAAAAGATGAAAAGTTCGTACTTTGCTATGATCTTGATTATGTTTTCGGCATGTACGCGGATGATTTCGATTTCGAGAACAAAGTCGATTGTGGTGAATAAATCATGAAAACAGGGTTTAGATGTTGCAAAGAATGGCAGCAGCTCGATCCAGCGTTTCTTCTTCCTTGGCAAAACAGAATCTGATAATGCGCTGGTCAACCGGGGTTTCGTAAAAAGCAGATACAGGTACGCCGGCAATCCCATATTCCCGTATTAAGCGGGTACCAAATTCCAGCTCCGGTTCGTCTGAGATCTGATCATAACGAACCAGTTGAAAATAAGTGCCACGAGAGGGCAATAATTCAAATCTCGAATCTTTTATTGCCCTGGCGAAATAATCTCTCCTGGCCTGGAAAAACTTTCCCAATCCGAGATAATGTTCCTTATTTTTCAGGTATTCGGAGATTGCATACTGGACAGGCGTATTCACTGCAAAGACAACAAACTGATGTACCTTCCTGAACTCTTTCATCAAGCGTGGAGGGGCAAGTACGAAACCCACTTTCCATCCGGTGGCATGAAAGGTCTTGCCAAAGGATCCGACCAGCACGCTGCGTTCCCTCAGTCCGGGATACCTGCATACACTTTCGTGCTGCAATCCATCAAATACCAAATGCTCATAAACTTCGTCACTCAAGACCAATATATCCGTTCCTGCGGTCAGCTTCTGCAATTCGATCAGATCCTCCCTATGAAGCAAAGTACCTGTTGGATTGTGCGGTGAATTGATCACGATCATCCGGGTATTGCCGGTGATCATCTTTTTGACCGCTTCCCAATGGATGCGGAATCCGGGTGCTTTCATCCGGGAATATTTCACGATTCCCCCATTGACCTCTACGGCCGGGGCATAACTGTCATAAGCCGGTTCAAAGATGATCACTTCATCGCCCGGCCTGATAAAAGCGGAAATGGCGGTATACAATCCCTGGGTGGCACCAGCAACTATATTGATCTCCGTATCGGGATCATAGCGTGCATCATGATTTTCAATGAACATATCCGATATGGCATGCCTTAATTCTTCGACTCCGGGCATCAGTGCATATTGATTGCGTCCTTCTTTCATAAACTTGTGCACCAGTTCGACAAGCTCCGCAGAAACCGGAAAATCAGGAAAGCCCTGGCTAAGATTCACCGCGTTGTGCTCACGCGCCAGCTTCGTCATGACGGCAAAAATCGAGGTTCCTGTTCGTGGAAGTTTGGAGGCGATAGTCAACGGGTGATCAGGCATAGGTGCAGACATGTGAAACAAAAGTAAAACAATATCTTTTCATTGTGCCGACCTACCCATGCTGAAAATATACTGCGTAAATAGTCTGCAAATAAAGGGTTTTCGATAAAAAATCGTCACTTTAAGTGATCTTTCTGTTTCTTCTGCAACCCTATGTTTTATAGCTTTGTGGTCCGCAATAAAAATCTAAATATTAGAAGGCATGAAAAATATTGACCAATACGATTTCAATGGAAAAAAAGTTATCGTCAGGGTAGACTTCAATGTTCCGCTGAATGAGCAATTTGAAATTACGGATGACACCCGTATCAGGGCTGCCATACCCACCATTCAAAAAATTCTTGACGGCGGGGGAGCAGTAATATTGATGTCACACCTGGGCAGACCCAAATCAGGACCCGAAAATAAATTCTCCTTACGACACCTGGTCCGTGACCTTTCACAAAAGCTGGGGACCACAGTCCAGTTTGCCGATGATTGCATAGGTGATGAAGCCAGGGAAAAGGCAGCAGCACTCAGGCCGGGACAGGTGCTCCTGCTTGAGAACCTCCGTTTCTACCCGGAAGAAACCAAGGGGGATGAGGCCTTTGCGAAAAAGCTGGCTGATCTCGCCGATGTTTACATGAACGATGCCTTTGGTACCGCTCACCGGGCACATGCCTCCACCGCGATCATAGCGAAGTTCTTTCCGGAAGATAAAATGTTCGGCTATGTAATGGGCAATGAACTGAAAAACATCAACAAAGTGCTGAAAGAAGGTAAAAAACCGATCACGGCGGTGTTGGGTGGTGCCAAGGTGTCAGGAAAGATCGAGATCATCAATCACCTGCTGGACAAAGTGGACAACCTGATCATTGGCGGCGGGATGATGTTTACTTTCATCAAAGCCTCCGGCGGAAAGGTAGGTAACTCACTAGTGGAGAGCGAACTGATCGATACTGCAAGGAATGCCATGCAGAAAGCCGAAGACCTTGGGGTGAAGTTGTATATCCCTGCAGACACCCTGGCGGCTGATGCCTTTGAAAATGATGCCCGCACCATGGTCTGCAAATCCGGTGAGATTCCTGACGGCTGGATGGGCCTTGACATTGGGCCGGAAACAGTGGAAACGTTCAGTACCCTGATCGAAAACTCAGCTACCATTCTATGGAACGGGCCAATGGGCGTGTTCGAAATGGACAATTTTTCCAGGGGAACCGTAGCCATTGCACATGCCATCGTGAAGGCGACGGAAAAAGGGGCATTTTCATTGGTCGGCGGTGGTGATTCGGTTGCCGCAGTGAATAAATACAAGCTGAAAGACAAAGTCAGCTATGTCAGCACCGGTGGTGGCGCCATGTTGGAATTTATCGAAGGCAAAACCCTTCCCGGCGTCGCAGCGATTGAAGGATCATAGTAGGAGCTGTTTTAAAAGGATCATTCCGTTTAATAGATCTCATCCATCAGTTCATCCTTATCGGGAACCTTAACTTTTAAGGTTTCAAGATGAAGCCTCGCATAAAGCAGGGGGGCAATTGACTCGATCGGCTCATAGAGCAGCGAATTGTCCCTGTGTTTTTGTTTGATCAGGTTTTTACCGGGATCAAAAAAGTTAAGGACAAAAAACAGGATGCTCAGGTAAAGCGCACCTTTGAGGATGCCAAAGACGAGCCCAGCGATCTTATTGAGAAAGCCGAGCATCAGCACATCTATGAACCTGTCCAGTATATTACCTGTAACTATGACAACAAGCACAACAATGACAAAGGTGACAACAAAGGAGATGATGGCAAGGTATTCCTGGTCTATATTAAAATACTCCGTAAGTTTCAATGCAGTATAATCTGAAAAGAAGAAAGCGAAATACAAGCCCAAAACCAAAGCTGCAAAGGAAGCGACAGAAATGATAAAACCTTTGTTGTAGCCCTGCCGTGCCCACAAAAGGAGGGGGATCAGGATAATAATATCGAGCAAATTAACTGACATGATAAAGTGTTACCGCCGGCGCTGTTAAAAAAACCAGGTTGGCTGCCCCACTGGAAAATCCATCCTTAAAGGAAGGGAGCTGATCATCCTGTTTCCTTTTCAACTATTTTATTTTACTCTTCTTGTAAGTTCTGTAGAAAATACGAATTCATTCAGTTCTTCATTGTCCGTATTCAGGATCATATCCTTATTTCCTTCCCACCAAAGTTCTCCCTTGTGAATATAGGAGATATTTTCTCCGATTTGTAATACAGAGTTCATATCGTGTGTGTTTATGACCGTTGTCATATCAAACTCATGGGTAAGGTCTGAAATGAGTTCGTCGATCATTTCCGCAGTTTTGGGATCCAGACCTGAATTGGGTTCATCACAAAAAAGGTACTTGGGCTTCAGGGCGATGGCACGGGCAATGGCTACACGTTTGATCATTCCCCCGCTAATCTCTGCGGGGTACTTTTTGTTCGCATTGACAAGGTTCACATGCTTCAGTACACTGTTTACCTCTTCCCGTTTTTCCTCAAGTGTCATTTTGGTAAACATATTCATGGGAAACATGACATTGTCTTCTACGGTAAAGGAATCAAACAACGCGCCACCCTGAAAAAGCACACCCATTTCCTTTCGGGTTTCACGCTTTTTCTTTTCGTTAAGATCTGAAAAACAAAGGTCGTTGAAATAAATGCTGCCCTCGTCTATAGGAAGCAGGCCGATACAGGATTTCATCAGCACGGTTTTGCCGGACCCACTTTGCCCGATAATCAGGTTTGTCTTCCCTTTTTCGAACCTGGTGGTTATATTTTTCAACACCGTTTGGCCGTTGAATGACTTCGATATGTTATCCACCCGGATCAAGCCAGTAACATTTGGGTTAGTATCAGGTCAAAGAAAATAATCAGGATGCTGCTGATCACAACGGCCTTGGTACTGGCCCTTCCCACCTCAACAGAACCTCCCTTGACGGTAAAACCCTTATATCCTGCGACGGACGCAATGATAAAGGCGAACACTACCGTTTTGATCAGGGCATAGGTAATGGTGAAGGGATCAAACCAGGACCTGAGACCCTCTATGTAGGCCGGTGGCGGTACAAGTCCGGTGAACTCACAAGCCGCCCAACCTCCGGACAGTCCGAGGACGATTGAAAAAATGATCAAAACCGGATTATACAGCATCGCCGCTGTTATCTTTGGTAAGATAAGGTAATTGGCAGGATTTATCCCCATCACCTTGAGGGCATCTATTTGTTCTGTTACTCGCATTGTGCCGATTTCTGAAGCGATACTTGAACCGACTTTCCCTGCAAGGATCAGACTGACGATGGTGGGAGAAAATTCCAGTATCATCATTTGGCGGGTAGAGAAACCCACCAGTTTCATGCTAAGCAACGGATTGTCCATATTGTAGGCTGTCTGGATAGCAATGATGGCTCCGGTAAAAACGGAAATGATCGCGACGATGCCAATGGAATCCGTTCCCAGGGAACGAAAATCCATCATCAGCTGACGTCGGAAAACTTTTCCCTTATCAGGCCTTTTGAATGCCTGGAACATCAGCCAGACATATTCTCCCAGATCAGACATAAATTTCATACCCGAAGCTAAATTAAGCAAAAGCGGACAATAGTGATTTTAAAAAATCGTTTTCTTTGTCATCGCAATAGCGTTGAAGAAGATGGCATGGCAGTTGACATACAGACAGTTTATTGGGTTATGTATCGTCCTTTTACTCTTACTGGGCTCCTGTGCAAGCCACAAGAACACCTACCCATACAAGAAAAGAAAGCGTAAAAAATGCGATTGCCCGGAGTGGAGCCATAATGTAAATCCTGTCGGCAATAACAATACAATCCCGTTTTCATGAATGAAGTGGAAACACTATCCAGGTTTTTTCCCGTCGGGGCGGTGGAACAGGTATACGACTGGATAAAAAATCACAGGGTTCATTTCAGGATCACCCGCTCCAGAAACACGAAACTGGGAGATTACAGACCACCTTCCCGAAACGGAGGTAGCCATCGCATTACAGTTAATCATGACCTGAATGCCTATGCGTTTCTCATCACTTTCGTACATGAAATGGCACACCTGAAAATACATGAGCAATATGGCCGGTCTGTAAGGCCACACGGCCAGGAATGGAAACAGGCCTACCGGTCGCTCATGCTTCCCTTGCTGGACCGCGGAATCTTTCCCAAAGACTTGCAGTCCGCATTGAGAAGGAGCCTAAATAATGCCAAAGCATCCAGTACAGGTGACCTTGCATTGAGCAGGGTCCTGGCCAGGTATGACAAACCATCTGACCATCTGCACCTGGAAGACCTGGGTCAAAACCAGGTTTTCATGACCACTAATGGCAGGAGATTCAGAAAAGGGGAGCGGATCAGGACGAGAATTAAATGTCTGAACCTTGATAACAAAAGGTATTATCTCTTTCATCCGCTGACCCGGATTAAGCCCGTGACCGCCTGATGATGCAATCGTGTTCGGAAAAGGCTTTTAAACCACCTAGTTTACTATTTTTGCACTCCCTTGATGAATTTTCTTGCTGGAAAGCATCTATGTCAATAATCAAAATAACCAGATAACGAAAGTTAACTTACACTATGGAAAATATCAGGAATAATTATTGTGTTATCATGGCAGGCGGTATTGGGGCACGCTTCTGGCCCATGAGTAAAACCTCACGTCCCAAACAATTCATTGATGTTCTGGGGGTTGGAAAAACCCTGATCAGACTTACTTTTGAGCGATTTTCAGGTATTTGTCCGCCTGAAAATATATATGTTGTCACCAATGATATTTATAAGGACCTTGTCCTGAAACAGCTGCCTGAACTAACTGAGGAACAGGTGCTTTGTGAACCTGCAAGGCGAAATACGGCACCCTGCATCGCTTATGCCAATTACAAAATCCGTGAAAAGAATGAAGATGCAGTTATCGTCGTGGCTCCTTCTGACCATATCATCATGAAAGAAGAGGAATTCAAGGATAACATCAGGACAGCCCTTAAAGTGGCAGGGGAAAACGATTGGCTGCTCACACTCGGCATCAAACCGAGCCGCCCGGATACCGGGTACGGCTATATTCAGTTTAAGGAAGAACAGGTCGATGCGGAGGCTGAAAATCTTAAAAAAGTAAAGACCTTTACGGAAAAGCCGAGTCTCGACATTGCCAGGTCATTTCTCGAGAGTGGGGACTTCCTTTGGAACTCAGGCATATTCATCTGGTCCCTGAAGAGCATCATGCGTGCTTTTTCAGAACACCTTGAAGACGTTGATAACCTATTCAAAGCCGGCGTCGGTATATACAACACACCCGGGGAAGGCAGTTTTATTGATGAAACCTATGCTGTTTGCAAAAATATTTCCATCGACTACGGAATCATGGAAAAAGCAAAGAATGTGTATGTACTTGCTGTCGATTTTGGGTGGTCCGACCTGGGGACCTGGGGTTCCCTCTACCAGATCCGTAAAAAAGATGATAACGAAAACGCCATTATCGGTAATAATGTAATGCTTTACGAAACGAAAAACTGTATTGTCAATGTCCCGAAAGACAAGCTGGTTGTTCTTCAGGGTATGAAGGACTACATCATCGTGGAAGAGGATGATACACTGCTGGTATGCCGAAAGAAGGACGAACAACAGATTCGTCAGATGGTAAACGATGTAAAAGTTGAAAAAGGCGAACAATTCGTCTGAAAAATTAGTGATAAATATTAATCTGAAATTGAAATGAAAAAAATTGCTGCTGTTCTGCTCATCTTCACGCTGGGTATGCAAATGGTTTCCCGGGCCGATGAAGGGATGTGGATACCTATGCTGATTGAGAAGAACATCGTCGAAATGCAAAAGATGGGTCTGAAGCTCAGTGCTGAAGACATTTACAGCGTAAACAAATCCAGCTTGAAAGATGCCATCGTCATTTTTGGCGGCGGATGTACCGGAGAAATAATTTCTCCGGAAGGTTTGTTATTGACCAACCACCACTGCGGTTATGGCTCCATTCAAAAGGTAAGCACCGAAATCAACAACTACCTGCGGGATGGCTTTTGGGCGGGGAGCAAAGCGGAAGAGATTCCTATTGAAGGATTGCAGGTCAAGTTTATGGTAAGAATGGAAGAGGTCACCAGCAAAGTGCTCAGCGGAATTCAGGATGATATGGAATACGCCCTGTTACAGGAAACCATGAAAGATAACATCAAAGGTATTACTGACCAGGCTACAGAAGGCACCGATTATAATGCGATTGTTGAATCCTTCTTCGGTGGTAACGAGTATTACCTGATCGTATACGAAACATTCACAGATGTACGGCTTGCCGGTACGCCGCCAGAAAGTATTGGTAAGTTTGGGGCGGATACGGATAACTGGATGTGGCCCAGACATACAGGTGATTTTTCCCTGTTCCGGGTATATTCCGGTCCCGATGGTAAACCGGCTGCCTATTCACAAGACAATGTGCCTTTGAAACCGAAATATTACCTGCCGATATCCATCGCGGGGGTTGAAAAAGGCGATTTCTCAATGATCATGGGCAACCCTGGAAGCACACAGCGATACCTTTCTTCCTTTGGGGTAGACCTTGCCATCAACCAGTCAAACATGACCATCGTAAAAATCCGCGAGGAAAAACTCAGGATCATGCGGGAGGGAATGGATGCCGATCCGGCCGTAAGGTTACAATACGCTTCCAAGTATGCACGCACATCCAATTACTGGAAATACTTTATCGGTCAGACCAAAGGATTAAAAAAGCTGAAAGTAAAACAGAAAAAACAGCAGGAAGAGGACGCTTTCACAGCATGGCTGAAAGAAAACCCGGACGCCAAGCTCAAATATGGTTCCGCACTGGATATGATAGAAGACGCATTTGATGTTCTGGAACAATATAATTTACAGAAATGGTATTTCCGGGAAGCCATCTACCGGGGCGCCGAAATCCTCAGGTATGCCAATTCTTTCAATCGATTAAAGGACCAGCTGACCAGCAAAGAGACAGATCCGCAAGAGATACAATCTTCTGTTGCCTCATTACGTGATGCTGTCTCATCCCATTTTAAAGATTATAACCGTGAGATTGACCGCAATCTTTTGGCTTCGATGTTAGCAATGTACCATGCCAACGTACCGCTCGATCAGCAGCCAGCCTACGTATTGGAGCTGGAAAAGAAATATAAGGGCGATTTTGACAAATATGCCACCTATGCCTTTGATAAAACGATTTTCGACAGTCAGGAAAAGGTTCTGGCCTTCCTTGATGATCCCAAAGTCAAGACACTGGAAAAAGATCCCATGCTGCAATTGGTAAGACCCTTCATCGAGCAGTATCGCTCCATGATGGAAAATACCCGCGAAGCAGAGCAGAAATTGCGGGAAGGTGAAAAACTTTACATCGCCGGCCTGCGGGAGATGAACCCCAATGTGAATTACTATCCGGATGCCAACTTTACCATGCGCATTACCTACGGGAAAGTAGATGGATATTATCCTTCGGATGCGGTGTATTATAATTACTATACCACCATGGATGGGATCATGCAAAAAGAAGATCCGGGCAATTGGGAATTCACGGTACCAGAGAAACTTAAAACGCTCTATAAGGAACACGATTTTGCTCCTTATGGTGAAGGAGATAAGATGCCAGTTTGTTTCCTTACCAACCACGATATTACAGGCGGAAACTCAGGAAGCCCCGTCATTAATGGGTACGGTGAGCTGATAGGTCTTGCTTTTGATGGAAACTGGGAGGCCATGAGCGGCGATATCGCTTTCGAACCGGAACTTCAGCGGACAATCAATGTGGATATCCGCTATGTACTGTTTATCATAGATAAATTTGCCGGGGCGAAGAACCTGATCGATGAGATGACTATCGTTACCGAAAGAAAGGATAAAAAACCGTCAGAAAAACCGGCTGAAGCGCCGAAAGCTGAAGCGGTCAGCATAAACTAAGCGCAAGGCCAGCACTACTGAAGATGCTGTTTTGAATGATTGGTTGTTACCGGTTTTAGGGCGGCGGCGACTAAGCATTTGTAACAGCATCTTTCATTTGCGAAGCGTTATGCTCAAGTCATCGATAAACACGTCGGTGGATCCGTTATTCCATACATAGGCTTTAATTTTTCCCTTTTGATGTATGGAGCGGCGAAGGATTTTTCCTATAAAACCATATTGCCAATTGTCCGTTCTGTCAGTTGCTGAAAATCGAAACGAACGCCAGTCATCCTCTTCGGAACCTTCAATGGATAAGACAAGCATGGCCTTTCCATCATAGTCGTCCGGAAGGAAACAATACACTTCAATGCGCAATTCCTGTTGATCCAGCGAGTCTTTCCATAAGGTATCCAGGTCCAGTTCCAGTGCCTTTGAATATTGCCCTCCGGGTATTTCGCCCTGTTGATTTTCAGCAGGCTGAACTGGATCAACCGAAAGCGCATCGCTACGCAGGTAAAAATCCAATTTTTGTGTGGTCAGGTTAACCGGGGATCTGTCCGCACTTTTTCGAAACCAGCTGATCAGATGCCGGTTGTCATCAAAAGCAAGTACCTGCCACGATACCTCCACTGTATTGTGAACCATGGCATAGTTGCTGCATCGTAAACGAATGGCACTCACTTCAGGTTCATTGTAATTCCTGTCAGGGCGAAGGATCAGCGGATTGACCCATAAGCCGTCCTGTGCATTGGAATCAAGAAAACGGTAGGTCAGTATCCTCCCGTCCGACAGGAGATAGTCAATATAATAGGCTTCTCCCTTGTACCAGAAAGACTTCAGGTGTCCCAGAATAGTCTTCTGAAGAATAAAATTCAATCTCAGCAATCGATTGGATTCCGGTACTTCTTTCCAGGTATCCCATAACATCGATTCCCGCTTCATATTGATTTTCCTCATGGGATCCTTCTGCTGTTTTTCTAAAAGAAGAAATTGGCTGGTCACTTCCCTGATCTCATACTGGCTGAGAAACTGTTCTATCACCAAAGGTTCGTCATTCAAAATATATCTTCCGTCGAGCGAACCGAATTTTCCTCCCCATTTATCATCCACCAGGTGAAAAATGACAAATTCCGCCGCTGAAGGTCCCCTGAATGAAGAAGCCGTCAGCCGGGATAACCAGGCCGAGGTCGATGCGCCAAGTTCAAGGGTAACACGTGGTTTCCAATGCAAACCATTGGCCGGTATGTAGGAAAGGTCCCAGGGATATACATCCACGATTTTCTGGTCAAGCTTTGATCTCAGGGTATCGTTCAGTACATTCCTGCTCAGGTTGTCTGTGGAAAGTGATTTGTAATGCGCATTAAATGATTTGTAGTTAAGTACACTCTGTTTGAAATTTGTCAATCCGTTAAGTTGAGGATAATATTTCTGATATCCGGGAATATTCGAAAGATTGGCATGATACAGCACAATGCCTGCCACCGACAGACCAATCAGTGTCAGCCTGCGTTCCTGGGAAAGGAGGAATAATATGGCCCAAAAAACGAAGAGAAAAGCAAACAGCATTCCTGCATGCGAAAAATCCTCTCTTCCCATAGCGTGTTTCCATAGGGCAAACAGTGGAAATAATAAAAAGAAATAGCCCGTCTTCATATTTCTATCAGGATAATTAAACGGGACAAGAAATACCGTGACCAGGAAGCCTCCAAGCAGCCACCAGTTGTTTTCAGGAAAAAGTGCCAGGCTATCGGAATAACCATCAGCCAGATGAAGGATGCCGGTCAGGTAATTGTAAAATTTTCCAAACGAACCGAAGACCACGATTCCTGATAACAAAAACAACCCAATCGACAATGTCATCAACAGGGAAAGCTTTCTTAATGAAAAATACGGAGAGGAAAATGTAACCAGGAAAAAACTGAAAATAGAGGCATAGGAGGCGATGCCGATGGAAGATTTGATGAATAGACCCATCAAAGCAAACAGGTTTGCCAGGACAAAGCAGGCAATTCCCTTTTTACGAATATATTGTAAAAGCAGCAAAACTACTGTTGAACCGATAATCGAAAAATCAATTCCGCTGAAAGCAGCTGCCAGTAAAGTGACCAGGAAGGCGGGAATGGTTATCCGTCCTGAAACGATCACACTCAAACGCAGCAGAAGATAGATGAAACTCATCTTTACCAAAGAATAAAACAAGAGTCCAAAAAGCAGGTTATGGTCATAGGCAGCGACATATTTCAAAAATCCAAAGGGACCGATCGGGTAGGTCAGGCCGGTGAGTATACTGTAATCATTCTGGATCAGGAAATTGAATGCCCAGATATAGGATGGATCGAGGCCGGTCCCATAGAGGGGTTCAAACCTGGGAAATGTCAGCAAGTAAATGATCATCGCAAGGATAAACGTCACACTTTCCCTTATCCTTTTCTTCTGGTTTATATGTATAGCAAGCGTTGTCAATGACAGAATTTCAGTTCAATCTGCAAGGGATCTTATCTCCTGTGCATGTCAAAAGTAATACATCCCGGGTCATTTCAAAAAGCGTAATTTTGCAACCCGTTCCTTCATGAGGAGGTCTTGCAATAAAAACAGACAAAATCAGTTAAACTAGATACTTAACCACGCATATTATGGCTGTTCCCGGTAGAATTAAAATATTGCTCTTCGTATTAATGCTCATTTCAGCATTACAACTCCCGGCACAAAATATTGCGATCGGCGAGTGGAGAACCCAGTTACCTTACAATCGGGTCATTGATGTTGCCCTTGCCGGGGATATCGTTTTTGCCGCTACGGAATACAGTATGTTCACCTACAACACCCTGGACAACAGCGTAACGCGTTTTGACAAGGTTACCGGGCTGAGTGATGTGGGTATACGGAAAATAGGATACAGCCGGAATGCGGATGCTTTACTTGTGGCTTACAGCAATACCAACATTGACCTGATCCATGCCAATGGTTCGATCGTGAATATTTCAGATATCAAGGACAAGGATATTCTTGGTAAGAAAACAATCAACAACATCACGTTCAAAGACAAGTATGCCTACCTCTCCTGCGGTTTTGGGATCGTGGTATTAGACCTGGTAAGGGAAGAGATACATGATACTTACTATATCGGACCCGAGGGCAGCGCCATTGAAGTCAACGACATCACCTTCAATGACACCTCTTTTTTCGCTGCTACGGAAAGCGGCATTTATTATGCTGATGTCGCCGCGGAAAATCTCGCCGATTTCAATGAATGGCACAAGGATGAAATGATGATCCATCCCGACCTGAATTATAACGTGATTCAGTCCTTTGCCGGTAAACTGTACGTCAATTATTTTGCCGGCGGCTGGGATGGGGACACCATGTACGTTTTTAATGGAACATCATGGGATTATTTTCAAAAAAGTGACATCAGCCGTCGCTTTCAAATGCTGGTCAACAGCAATCAAATGTATCTCGTCACCCGCTATAATATCCAGGTTTTTGATGAAAACGGCAATGAAACAGCCCGCGTTTATAGTGTAAACGATAAAAGTATTCAACCCTATGCTGTGGACAAGGGAAACGACAAATACCTTTGGATCGGGGATGATAAGAGGGGTTTGATCAAAAACTGGGACATCTGGACCGGTGAGGAGATCAACCCGAACGGACCGGGAACATCCAATGTTTTTGATATGGATGCAGGTGGTGAGAACATCTGGGTAGCCCCCGGCGGCAGGCAGGGCACCTGGGCAAAACTCTATATGACTGACGGTGTATTTACCTTCAGTGGTGATCTATGGCGAACGTTCAACCGTTCAAATACACCTGCCTTTGACACCATGACCGATATGGTGGTAGCCAAAGTGGATCCGTTTGATCCGAATACTGCCTACATCGGCACCTGGGATAAAGGATTACTGAAGTTTGTCAATAACGAACTTGTTGAAGTCTATGACAACAGGAACAGCAGCCTGCAGCGATGGATCGGCGATCCCACCAAGACACTGGTTAGCGGACTGGATTATGACGATCAGCATAACCTCTGGATTGCCAATACAAGTGCCCCGGATATCCTTTCTGTTTTGAAAAACAATGGAACGTGGAAAGCTTTCAACCTGGGCGGTTCGCTAAGCGGAATTGATGTGTCGGAACTCATGGTGGACCGCTACAACCAAAAATGGATTATCAAAAGGAAAGACGGATATATCATCGTTTTCAATGACAATGGCACCATAGATGACACCTCTGATGATCAGGTAAAAGTCCTGAATCAATCCGCCGGTAACGGGGCCATACCGGGAAGTGGTGTCTATTCTTTTGCTACAGACCTTGATGGAGAGGTTTGGGTAGGTTCGGATAAAGGAGTATGTGTCTTTTATTCCCCTGACCGTATTTTTGAACCCGGGGCCAATTTTGACGCACAGCAGATACTGGTTCCCAGGAATGACGGTTCCGGGCTGGCAGATATACTGCTGGAAACGGAAGTAGTTACAGCCATCACGGTTGACGGAGCAAACCGTAAGTGGATCGGGACTGAACGCGCCGGCGTTTTTCTTCTGTCAGAAGACGGGATCCAACAGCTGGCACATTTTACGGAAAGCAATAGTCCGCTGTTGTCAAACAATATCACAAGCATTGCCATAGACAGTGACGGTGAAGTATTTATCGGAACAGCCAGGGGGATTATCTCTTATCGCGGGACAGCCACTCCTCCGGGGTCATCGGGAGGAAAGGTGTATGCCTTCCCCAACCCGGTCCGGGAAAATTATACGGGTTTTATCGCCATCAAAGGACTGGAAAACAATTCATCGGTAAAGATCACCGACACCTATGGAAACCTGGTCTACGAGACCCGGTCCGAGGGCGGACAGGCGATCTGGGACGGTTACAATTTCGATGGCCGGCGGGCGGCTACTGGTGTGTATCTCGTTTTTGCCACTACGGAGGACGGGGCCGAAAAGGTGGTTACCAAAATTCTGGTTGCCAGGGGCGATAACCAATAGAAAACGACCCTGAACATGCTTTACACTACCCGGGGCATTGTTTTTCACCAAACCAGGTATTCAGAATCCAGCCTGATCGTAAAAATATTCACAGAGACGCTGGGGCTTCAGTCTTTCATGGTAAAGGGCGTACACAGCAAACGTTCCAAAAACAAAGCCGCCCTCTTCCAGCAGCTCACCTTGCTGAATCTGGTAGCGGACAAAAGGGAAGGGAAATCTTTGCACTATATCCGGGATATCACCCTTGATTTCAATTATCATACGGTGCATACCGACCTGAATAAGCGGGCTGTCATTCTTTTTCTCGCTGATCTTTTGCACCGCAGCATACGCGAGGAAACGCCAAATACGACCCTGTTCAACTGGCTGTATCATGCGCTGACCTGGTATGATCTGAACGACCAGGAAACACTGAATTTTCATTTGCTTTTCATGGTGCAGTTAAGTCGCTTTCTCGGTTTCTATCCCAGGCAACATCCGGGGTTGAGGAATGACTACTTTGACCTGCAGGAGGGTGAATTTACGGACAGGAAGCCGGAACATCCGGATTATTTCAGCGGTGAAATGGCAGTTTTTCTCGTTATGCTTCAAAACCTGAGCTTTGAAAATTCAGGGGATCTGAAACTTTCCAACAAGAACAGGCGTTTGATTTTGGATGCGTTGCTGACTTATTACCGGTTGCATTTGCCCGGTTTCGGTGAACTGAAATCCCTGGAAGTCCTGAAATCAATTTTTGAATGATGGGGTTTGGGCTTCCGGTTGGATTTCCATACCAAAGATCTCATTGAATTGTCTGATTAAGACCTGTTTAACGGCTGACATGTCTGCATTTCTTACCCCTTCCTTTGACATGCTGGTGACACTTTTGCCGGGGATGCCACAAGGAATGATATAATTGAAATAATTCAGGTCTGTATGGATATTTAATGCAAATCCATGCATACTCACCCAGTGGCTGGTACGTACGCCCATGGCACAAATTTTACGTGCCCGGACCGGATCATCCGGATCAAGCCATACACCTGTTGCTCCTTTCAGCCTGCCTGCCTGGATATCAAATTGATCAAGGGTGCGTATGACGACCTCTTCCAAACTGTTGATATAACTTTTAATGGACAGGTTAAAATTGTCGAGGTCCAAAATAGGATAAGTTACCAACTGTCCGGGTCCGTGGTAGGTAATATCCCCTCCCCTGTTGATCCTGAATAAGGAAGCTCCCCTGGATTCCAGGAAAGACTCGTTGATCAGCAAATTGGATTGTTTTCCGCTTTTGCCCAGTGTATACACATGCGGATGCTCGCAAAACAGCAAATAATTGAAGGTCGGATGCGAGATTTTTTCCTTTCGGTTTTGTTGTTTTTGCTCAACGATCTTTTGAAAAAGCTTTTCCTGGTAATCCCATGCTTCCTGAAAAGGGATCAATCCCAGCTCGATCAAATCAACCATCGTATTTAAGGCGGGTATCATGATTTTTTTACATGCCGTTCCGCCCGGTAGGAAGAGCGTACCAAAGGGCTGCTTTCAACAAAGCGGAATCCTTTTTTCAACCCTATGGATTTGTATTCTGCGAATTGCTCCGGTGTAATGAATGCTTTCACCGGTAAATGTTTTTTGGTAGGTTGCAGGTACTGTCCTATGGTCATAACCTCCACACCGACATTCCTCAAATCATCCATTGTCTGCAGGACTTCTTCAAAGGTTTCACCCAGGCCTACCATAATGCCCGACTTGGAAACAACCCCGGAACCGGAAATGATCTCAAGGGCTTTCAGGCTTACATCATAACGGGCCCTGCTTCTCGCCCATGGTGTAATGCGCCGAACCGTTTCAAGGTTATGGGAAACGACCTCCGGACCAGCTTCAATAACCTTTTCGATCAGGTCGTTCCGGCCATCAAAATCCGGGATGAGGGTTTCAATGGTCGTGCCCGGCGACAGCTTCTTGATTTCTTTTACCGTCAGTGCCCATATTCCTGCCCCACCATCATCCAGATCATCCCTGTCAACAGAAGTCAGTACGCAATGCTTGAGCTTCATCAATTTGACCGATTCTGCGACGCGATAAGGTTCTTCCCAGTCTGCAGGAAGCGGCCTTCCGGTTTTTACATTGCAGAATCCACAGGCCCTGGTACAGATATTACCCAGGATCATCAAAGTTGCAGTACCCCTCCCCCAGCATTCATGCATATTGGGGCAATGACCGCTAACACATATCGTGTGCAGTTTGTGCTCCGCGATAATATCTTTAACTGAAATATATTGCTTCCCCTTGGGGACTTTTATTTTCAACCAATCCGGTTTCCGTAAAATAGTATCTGTTCTTTTATTTTCCATTTGAACTCCCTTGCAGTGATCTTATCATTAGTAATGCAACGCAAAATTAGCCAAAAAAATATCGTAGTATGGGAAGGAAAATTTAAAGGCACTGTCCAAAAAGACCAATCCCGGTGGCTTCATTCCTATTCCAGGCAACTGAAAGGAAGATAAAGATGTCTTATCAAAGTACAGATCATAACCGTCAAACTGGGTTTACTGTTTATTTATCCAACGGACCGAAGATTTGTATTACATATCCTTACCAATTGATTTTTAATATTTTTGCCCGTAAATGATATTTCCATGAAAATACGCTCCTTATTGGTTTCCTTCTTTTTTATTCTCGTAATACATAGCCAGGTTTTTGCCCAGGTTTCAAACGACACGAGACCAGGTGAGATCCTTGTACAACTGCATAGTAAGGAGGGTTTAAACCGACTGATCAGCGACTACAATGCTTATGGTTTAAAACACCTGACGACAGTCTCACAACGTTTTAATATTTATTTGTTGCATTTCGATGAAAACAGGACGACATCAGAAGCCCTGATCCGGGCGATGCAAGGGGAATCTGTGATAGAGACCTTGATTTCTGGAAAAATACCGCTGAAATCCCAAATAACAATATAGACGATGATACCAACGGCTATATAGATGATTATGACGGATGGAACGCTTATGTCCATTCGGGATACATTCCTGCCAACGCCCATGGGGTACATGTAGCTGGAATTGCAGGTGCAAGGGGAAACAATGGCAAGGGTATATCCGGTGTGAACTGGAATGTAAAAATATTACCTATTGCGGGGGAGTCCACCAATGAGGCAACGGTGGTAGAAGCGCTTTCTTACATTTATGTAGTGCGGGAAAGGTACGATGAAACCAACGGAGAAGAAGGGGCTTTTGTTGTTGCTGATAATTGCTCTTTTGGCAAGGATAAAGGCGATCCGGCGGAGTACCCCATCTGGGAAGCGATGTATGACTCTCTTGGTAAGCTGGGTATTCTCAGCGTAACCGCTACAGCCAATGCCGATTGGGACATCGACAGCGTGGGAGATGTTCCAACTGCTTTTGAAACGGATTACATGATCTCGGTTACCAATACCACCAATAAAGATCTGAAATACAGCAGCGCAGCTTACGGAGATACCACCATTGACCTGGGGGCGCCCGGCACCATCATTCAAAGCCTGCTCCCCCTTGATAAATATGGAACAAAAACAGGCACCTCCATGGCGACACCCCATGTTGCAGGCGCTATCGCACTGATGTTCTCTATGGCAGATTCGGCTTTCATGACGCAATATAAAAGCAAACCTGGCCAGTATGTTCTTCAGTTTAAGGAGCATCTGCTCAACGGCGTGGATACATTGGAAGACCTGATAGGTAAAACGGTCACCGGAGGCCGCCTGAATCTTTACAAAGCCATACAATCCTTTCTTGACCAGCCTTTTATGGCTTTTACACCTGATTCGCTGTATGCGGGATTACTTGCGGACGACATCGCCTTTGATACCCTTTTTATAACCAATACGGGGGGTGACACTTTAATCTATGGATTGTGGGTACCTGAGAGTATTGCATGGCTTTCTGCAAGCCAGTACAATGGCTCATTAAGCAGCGGGCAAACCGATACGATCGTGCTGCAATTCAACAGTGCCGGATTGGATACGGGCACTTACCAGACCGATATTTACATTGAACAGGAAGGTCATGAACCGACGGAAATACATGTCCTAATGGAAGTATTCGATGATGTTGGCATTCCATTTTCAGCCTCAGAGGAGACGGTCATTCAGGTTTTTCCCAATCCCTATGAAGGACAGGTCAACTTCAGAATATCAGGACATGCTTATGAAACCCTCGTGGTTGAGATCTATGGAAATGCCGGAAATAAAGTTTTTGAAAGGTCAATGTTCCTAAAGGGAAGTGCGGCGGAGATTACATGGGATGGCAACCAGCTGCCGGCGGGTATGTATTATTACCGGATCCGAGAGGGGCAGATGATTCTGGGGCTGGGCAAACTGGTAAAAATGTAATTATCACCTGCTGAGAATCCAACGTGTGGGATTCTGGATACTTTTACCTTCCCAAACCTCAAAATGCAATTCTGTATCTCCTTTGAGGCTGGTATGTATTTTCCCGATAGGTTGCATGGATGTCACCATATCCCCTTGCTGAACGAAGACGGCATCCAAATTCGAATAGACTGTGAAGAACTCGCCATGTTTCACGATCACTGCAATATTTGTCGTCGTGATCCTGGCAATACTGACAACCTGCCCGTCAAATACACACCGGGCTTCTGATCCTGGGGATGTGACAATGTCAATCCCGTTGTTCCTTGTTTTTACATTCTTTAGTACCGGGTGCTGGTGGACACCAAATGAACCCGAGATGATTCCTCGTTCTGTGGGCCACGGCAACTTACCCTGGTTGGAATCAAAATTATCGCTCAGCAGTTTTTCCTCCGGTGTCAGGGCATAGGTGGTTCCTGTTTTCGTGCTTTTTGGCGCTGTTTCCCTGGCGATGATGTCTTCTATCTTTTTCTTCAATTCCCGGGATTCTTTTTCTTTCTCACGCAACTCGGCTTTCAGTTGTTTTTCCTTACCTGACAGGGTCTGCATCAGCTCATTCTTGGTGGCTTGTTCCTGTTCAAGCCTGGAAACTTGTGTGCTTTCCTTTTCCAATAAGAGATTTTTTTCCTTCATCTGAGCGGTCAGAAGCTGCTGTTCACTGGTTTTTATACTTTCCAGCTTCCTGATTTTATCCGCTTCCCTGCGAATATAATCACTGACCTGATCCAGGTATCTCAGTCGCTGATAGGCCTGGTTGAAATCTTCTGCAGAAAAAATATAGATCAATTTATTGTAGGAAGTACGATGTTTGTAAGCAAAGTAGACAACTGTGGCGTAATCCTTTTTCAGGCTCTTCAGCTCGCGTTCCAGGTTTGTCAGGGTATGTTCATTCAGGTCCATCTCTGTTTCCAGGACAGAAAGTTCTTTCTTCAATGTAGCAAGTAACTCGTTCCGTTTACTTATCCTGCTGTTGAGCAGTCGAACTTCATTCACAGTAACCTGCTTACTTTTCCTGGTCTGTTCGATCATCTGGTTTGTATACTGGATCTCTACTTCCAGTTGTTTGCGCTTTTTTTCAAGCGATTGCGCTGACTCCTGTGCATTTACAGGATAAAACCCTGAAAGTAAAACCAAAGTCAATAAAAAAGGAAAGTGCTTAACTTGGATCATCCCCTGCACAATCAAAAAAGTTTTTCATATTTACCGGGTACCCTGAAAGGGAACTGCATCTCCTCGTCAAGCTCCACTTTCAGGAATTTAACCTCTATCAGGATGGATTTCTGCGAAGTAATTGAGATGAACATTTCTTCCGGAAACATTTGATCACCGACGGGAAAGTAATTCTTATAGACAACATCCAGCTTTTTATTGTCCCCATCATTCAATTCCTTCAGTTCCACTTGCCTGATCCTGAAATCTTCCGGATTCAGCCAGATGTTCTGAACAAGTACGCGGGCATCGTCTTCGGTATTCTTCAAGGATTTTTTAATCTTGCGGCGTTCCTGAATGGTAATACGATAAAGGCCTCCGTCGATGGATGCTTTAAATTTGTTGACATCATAACTGGTAATATCATTCCCCACGATCATAGCCTGCAGGATGGAGAAATCGATGGTGGTGTTGAGGAGGCTGTCGATCAGATCATATTCCCCCATAAAATATTTCTTGTTGAGCCGGTTAATGAACTTGATGGAATCATCCGTCAGGTTAAGTCTTGCGGCTTCAATACCCAGCGCAGGGGAAAAAGAGATCCAGGTAATGCTGTCGTTTTTCATTCTTAACTGGCCACGCAGATCAGTTTTTCCTTTATCTTCATAATAGGTCAGAGAAAATTTCGCACTGAGGAAATTAAAATTGAATTGATTCTCGAGCATCTTGGCATACAAGTAATCAAACCCATATTCCTTAATGGGTTTTTTTAGTGTAGACCTTGTTGATTTACATCCCGTTAACAGCAATATCAACGCGAGTACTACGAGTAAATGGAGTGGCGGTAAAAGCTTATTCATAGAGGTTTTTATCATTGATCTTTTTGTCCAGAAGATCAGAATGTTCTTTCATAGTTTTTGCTTTCTTCCAGTATTCGTATGCTTCCTCTTTCCTATTCAGCCGGTAGAGTATATCTCCATAATGTTCAAGTACGACACCACTTTGATCGCCCCCGTTATTCATCGCTTTTTGAATCCAATCAAGTGCTTCGTCGTACCGCTGCATTTTATACAGCACCCACGCATAGGTATCCAGGTTGTTGTGGTTGTAGGGATCTTTTTCCACCGCCTTTTTACCCATTTTTTCGGCCTTTTCCAGTTGTTGGTTCCGCAAAGAAAGATAATACGCATAGTTGTTCAGCACAATGGTATTATCAGGATTGATCATCAATGCATTATCATAGGCCTGGTAGGAAGCTTCATACTTTTCCAATTCGTTGTAGGTATCCCCCAGTGAGGAATAAAATTGCTCGAGCAGGGGATTGTTATTTACCACAAAGTCCTTACCTGATTCCAGGTAGGCCTGGGCTTTTACAAAATCTTTAAGCTGAAAATTGCCGATACCCGCAAAAAAATAGGGAAGCGGATAAGATGGAAAAAGATCTATGGCATCTTCTGCGTCTGTAGCAAGTGATGGGTAATCTTCCAGATACATATCGCAAAACAGCAGCTGTTCCCAAATACCATAATTACCTGTGTTGGTTTCAAGAATCTTACGCAATATGGTCCTAGATGCTTCATAGTCCCCGTTTTCGTATAACATGGAAGCATAGAATGAATCAGCCATCGGATCATCGGGATGGACTTTTTTCAAAATCTCTGAAAGTTCAAGGGCCTGTTTCTTTTGCTCATCGGTAAGTTCACCTGAATAATAGGCGAACAACAGGTTTATTTTGGTTTTGAGGTCCAGGGCGGGATTGGACAAACCTATTTTGAGTTCCTCAAAAGATCTTTGTTGATCACCTTTTTTCTTGTAAAAGTCGGCCAGGGATATGTGAACATAGGGATCGTTGGGATCCAGTTCTACAATTTTTTCATAAGCCCATATCGCCTTATCGCTCATGTTGTTTTTGGCGCAGTATTCAGCAAGTAAAGCATAATACCGGGGTTCATCAGGAGCTGTCTGTATCAGTCTTTCATATTCACCCACCGCCTTTTCCTTTTGACCCATACGATCATAAAGCTGTACTTTCTGGGAGGAGAGCATTTCATTAACGCCAACCATCGTTTCAATCCGGTCATATGTTTCCACGGCCTGCTGATATCGACCGACAAAATAATAAGCAAAGGCGAGTTCATTCAGAAAATTAAGATCGTTGGGATAGCGAGTGGTCAATTCTTCATACACCCTGACGTACTCCTCATAGGCACCTGTAGCTTTGGAAAGGTTAGCATACAGCACCTTATACCATTTATTATCCGGATCAAGCTCAATGGCCTTTTTTGCGGACAGTATTGCTTCATCATTCCGACCCAGCGCCATTAATATGCGGCCATATTCATATTGTGAGGCTGCATCATTGGGATTCAGGTCAAGTGCCTGACGAAACAAATCCAGCGCTTTTTCAAGATTACCAAGTTCACGTTCCTTTACTGCCTTGATAAACAGATCTGCCTCGCTGAGCCTGGTTTGTTCTGAT
>JARRQC010000001.1:32359-50474 GCA_037382165.1 bacterium
TTTTATCCTTTCTTTGTCCGAAAACCGGACCTGTTAAAAGACCAGTCAACAACAATAAGATGATCAATGATTTTATTCGCATGAATTGTCCTCCGCTTTATGCATCAGGTCAATGCCTTCCGGTATGACCAAAGCCCCCTTCTCCCCGTTCTGTTTCATTCAATGATTCCACTTCATTCCAGACCGCCTGTTCATGGGAAGCGATCACAAGTTGCGCAACCCGCTCTCCATCATGGATCTCATATGTTTTATCTGATATATTAACCAGTATGACCTTGATCTCACCGCGGTAATCTGCATCAATTGTACCGGGAGTATTTAGTACAGTGATACCGTGTTTTACGGCGAAACCACTTCTTGGCCTTACCTGCGCTTCAAAACCAACAGGTAATTCAATAAACAAACCGGTGGGCACCAAAGTTCGTTGCAAGGGTTTCAGGGCAACAGGCTGATCCAGGTTTGCCCTGATATCCATCCCTGCGGAACTTCCCGTAGCATATTTTGGTAACTCGTGCTTCGATTTATTAACAATACTGACTTTCATGAAAATGCATGTATCGGATTGATGTCAAATCTGAACGCGCAAAAATAATCATTTTTAGCAGCGTTGTGGATAACCCCAAAGGGGTCTTATTATTGGTTTTATGCTGATTTTGTGACAAAGATGCGGCGATTGTCCTTTGCAAGGATATGATCAGTTCAGGTGAAGGTGCTTTCTTTCACGAATAAATACAAGAGCAGCAAAGAACAAGATCAACAGCGTATTGAATAGTAACTGGTAAGTCAGCAACATACCCCTGTAGGATTGGCTAATCAGGTAAATGGACACTGCCAGGAGCGAATAGAAGCCAATTTTCTTAAGATTGTAATCAACCGGGTATACTTTCTTTCCCCAGAAATAAGAGATAAACATGATAAATGCATAACATGCGAAATTGGCCCATGCCGAACCCATATACCCTATTTTTGGTATTAATATGACATTTAGTAAAATGGTTATTATCGCCCCTGAGGTTGCTATTACAGCGCCATAAAGGGTCTTATTGGTCAGCTTGTACCAAACGGAAAGATTATAAAAGACACCAAGAAATAATTTGGCGGCCAGTATGATAGGTACAATTTGTAATCCTACCCAGAATGCGGGTCCGATAAAGTATTTGAAAATATCAATATACAAGGTGACACCCAGGAAGATAAACCAGGTAAAAATGACAAAGTAGGTCATCACCCTGCTGTAAATCAATCTCGCATCGGTTTTCCCTGATTGCCTGAAGAAAAAGGGTTCCGCGGCATATCGAAACATTTGTATAAACAGCATCATCAGGATAGCCAGCTTGTAATTTGCTCCGTAAATACCTATCTGGGCTTCAGCTGTGCTGCGGTCGGGAAGGAGATACTTTAATAAGATCTTATCGGAAACCTCATTGATCATGCCGGCAATCCCTATAACCAGTATAGGCATACCGTACGATAACATTTTGCCTAACAGTCGCCTGTCGATATATAACCTGAAATGTCTCAATTCAGGATAAAGCAGGATGAGAGAGGTTATTGTACTTATCAGGTTGGCCACGAATACAAATCCAATCAGATCAGTTTTGCTGTACAACCAGGTCTCATGGGTATGCTCACCAAGCCATCGGGGGATGATGAGTATAAATAGAAAATTCAGGAATACATTGACAAGTACACTGATGATCTTTATGGCTGAAAAACGTTTGGCCTTATTCTGGTACCTGAGAAAAGCAAAAGGCAGGGAGGTGAAGGCATCGATGGCTACAATAATGGCAAGTAGCACAATATACTCTTCATGTCTTTCATACTGTATGCTTTTGGCAATGCTCCCTAGGGAAGTCATCACCAGTAAAAGAAAAGCGAAAGAGGTGATAAGTAAAATACCCGCAGCGGTATTGAAGACCTTTTTGCCGTTCTTTTCCAGCTCGGCATACCTGAAAAATGATGTTTCCATTCCATACGTAAGTATCACCATTAAAATGGCCACCCACGCATACAACTCGGTAATTTGCCCGTACTCATCCTGCTCAAATACGCGGGTGTAGAACGGAACAAGAAAATAATTCAGCAGGCGCGGAATGATGGTGCCCAGTCCATAGATGGCAGTTTCTCCTGCCAGTTGCCTGATGGGGTTGTTTGACATAGGGATCGTTAATCAAAAATAGCCAATAAACAATAAGGGAAACGTTGTAAACGGTCTATTATTCTATCCTGAAAATTACCTTACCGATTAGTCCGAGTGAGCCGACTTGAATTTCAGGGTAAAAGTAGTGCCGGCCCCTTCCAAGGATTGAAAGCCGATCTCCCCCCCTATTTCAGCGATGATGTTTTTTACAATGGCCAAACCCAGTCCGGTGCCTCCTGATTTGGTTGTAAAATAAGGCTGGAAAATGCTGGCCTTTTCGTGTGGGGCAATTCCCTTACCCGTGTCAGAAACTGTCGCTACAATGTAATTTCCATTTCGATTCAGGGTGATTTCTATCCGGCCCTTTTTGTTTTCTTCCATGGCCTGAATGGCATTCTTCAATAAATTGTTGAAGACCCGCAGTAGATCCTTCTCGATGGCATACACCAGGTAAGGCAGGTTATCGTCTTCCACTTCTATGTGGAAAGATATCCAGTCATGACTTTTATATAACGAAACGGAGGACTGAATGACCTGCTCAAGGTTCACTTTTTCAAGATTGGAATTCCCGGCTTTGGCAAAGTCTGAAAACATTTCGGCCACTTTATCCAGTGAATCTATCTGGCTGATCAATGAAGCGCTTACGGTCTTTATCCTGGACTTAAATTCGGGATCGTTTTCCTGGTATGCCTTTTCCAGGTATTGAACATTTAATTTCATCGGGGTCAGCGGATTTTTGATCTCATGGGCAATCTGCTGTGCTACTTCCCGCCAGGTGCTTTCCCGCTCGGAATGTTTGAGCAATTCAGCACTTTGCTCCAGTTTATCCACCATTCTGTTGTATTCTTCTATCAGCATACCGATCTCATCATCCCTGTTCCAGCTAATTTTTTCATTCTTTTTATCAATACGAATGTTCCTGATATTGTTTTGCAGGAGAAGAAGAGGCCGTGCGAGAATCCGGGTCAGTAAAAGGGAAAGAAAAGCGCCAAGAATTCCAAATATCACAAATACATTGATATAGGTAAAAAGCATCCGGACATAAGTAGTTCTTACTTCGCTTTGTTTGGCAAAATAGGGCAGGTTCAAAATACAAACGGTTTTATCCGTCCCGAAATTCAAGGGAGCATAGGCGGAATAATAGGAAGCATTACCGATACTTTCATCTGTTATGAATAAAAGTTTATGCTTAAAGAATAACTCCTCATATGCCATCGGATTGATAATGTCAGAAATCAACCCCTTCTCGAATATTTCCGGCCTGGAAGAAGCCAGAACCTTTCCGGAAGGTTCATAAACATGGATATCCGAAAAAAAGACGAGTGAAAATTTTCTAAGCAGATCATGCATCATCTCAGGATCGATATCCCTGTAGTTCTCAGTCAGTTCTAGTTTTTGTTCCAGTTCTATGATTACCGAGTAGGTCTTCTCTGTCAATTGGTCCATCAAATTGGTCGTATTGTTCGCCTCCACGTACAACAATGTGATAAGCGCCATGGCAGAAATGATCAGCGAGGTGGTGGAAATAAATACCAATTGCAGGCGGTTTCTGAAATTAATGGCCAGTCGGGTCTTTCCACTCCTGCCGTAAGCGACGATCAAGGTCATAAAAGTGATGATCACGAATATGAGGAATAGGGCTGAAAATGTGACCAATTGTTCGGAAATTCTTGTTTGCGGCCGGCTTATGATCAGGTAATTCCCGTTATCTGTAAGGAATTTGTAATGCTTATAATCCTGGAATTCAAAAAACGTTTTATCCGGAAATTCGGCATAAAGTGAATAACTTGTGAAGTAAGAGAAACTTCCAAGCTTGTATATTAATCTGTCATCTTCATAAATCGCATACGAATAACCGCTGAGGTCTACATTCATATTATGGTCATCAACAAGAAGTTCGGGATAACCCAGCCCTTCAGGAATGATGAAATAGAAAAATTCAAGGTACATATCCGGCAACTGCCCGATGTCGTCCGTTTCAGAAAATGTAACCCTGGCGAGGTAGTCAATTCGTGTTGGTGCCGAAGATACCAGGAAAAGCGTACTATCAGGGGTTGATTTACCCCAATTTACAAGCGTTTCCTGGAAGTAATCAGCGCAGTTGACTACAACTTCAGCAGGTAGCACAAGCAGGGAATCATCGGCGTGGCAAACGGTGAGCTGCATGGTGTATTTATCCATAAAAGCAGAAAAATATTCATTCTTCAAATAATTGAGCAACGCATCTGCTGAAGTCGAAGAATCTGCCAATAGCTGTGAAAATTGATCATCCTGTGTCAGGGAATTGTATATTGATGCATAATGCTTCTCAAATGCTTCATCATGCGATACCGATACAAATTCGCCGGCCATGATCTGATGTTCATCACGGTTTGACTCTCTTACTTCATTGATTAATAATGCAGCTGATACCGAAAGGATGATGGTCATTAGAATGTATTTCGCTATTCGAATATCCTGTTTGATTTCAGGCAATAAGGAAACGATGAACATAAGTATCGAAAAGAAGAAGGTAGAAAGCAGGATAACAGGTTCATTGACAACCAACCAGAACAGCAGACCCAGCACAGGAATGGACAGTGCCGTGAAGTATCGTGCTTTTTTGTTGATAACAAGGATCCGGTCTAAAGAAACGGTAAAGAAGTAAAGCGAAACAAGCAATAACTGGGCATTAATGATCAATAAATACCCTTCTAATCCGCTGAGATCGATACCTGTATCCGGATTGTATTCCAGCAGAAGAAAAGAGTGGTGTAACAGATAAAAGATAACAAAGGGGATCAACCAGTACATAAGGGGAACAATGATACGAACAGGTAGAGATCGTAACACTTTCGGCTGATTTTGGCCGGGTTTTATAACTTGATAAGCTTTTATTGCTATTACACTGATTATCAATGTGTTGATTAGTTGGTCTCCTAACGATTGCCAGCCAAATAAAAGATCCGTTCCCTCATTAAAAATGAACGATTGCTTCACGACCACTGGAATTCCTAAAAAGTAATCCAGCAATCGAAGGATGAACAAGTCAAGGATAAAGAGAAAAAATAACAGCAGCTTGTTATGAAACCGATGGCTAAAAAACAGATAACCCTCTTCCAGCAGCAGTATCACCAGGAAAAAAATGATGACATACAACAGAAAAAGAAGCAATATCATGGAAGGGCTTAACTGATCATCCCCTGTAAACATTAATGTGATAACCGGGCGCTGGTGCACATCATATATTACATTTCCTGGTCCTTCTTCCTGGTAGCTGCTTATCATGACACCCTCTGCCGAAATAAATTCTGAATGGATATGCTGGGGCAAATAGCTGTTGTTGAAGCTATATTCTGGTTTTATCTGTTTAAACAGGAATACCCTGTATGTTTCTGAGGATGCATGTTGCATCAGGTACCAACCTGTATTCAATTTTACAACCGAATCCGCAGTATGTATCGAGAACATGAGTATGTTATGATCAATCAACTGGCTATTCCAGAAAAACAGGGAATCGTTCAGGTAGATTTGTGCTATCAGATTATCATCCTCAACCGCATTTTCCAATTCAGGCCAAACTGGTTGATTATCCTTCACGAGCACCTCAACGATATCTTTCGATCGGGATTGCAGCTCCACCTGATTTTCCATCAATTCCTCCTGAAAGTGCCTGGTGAGATAATCAGGGGTCACGCGGGAATAGAAAAAGGATTGGGCCAGGTAAAAGACAATAAGCAGCAATATGCCCGAAGAAATATAGATCAGGACCCGCTGTTTGCTGGATGGCTTTTGTTTAAAGGGCATTTTATGAGTTGGTTGCTGACTGAACCCGGTACTAAATTAGCCGATTTATTCAGGTTGAGCAACAAAAACCATGCTTGAATGGTTATTTTCCCTGGAAGCTTTTTGATTTGATCTGAAACCATTCAGGAATGCTTTTAAATAGGGGAATGCATTGCCGCGATATTTTTCGCTGAGCAGACTTACATAATAGGCATCCATAGTTAGCGGGAAACTGCTGATCAGTTTGAAATTGAATTTCCGCAGTAAAAACTGCATACTCTCAGGTGTAAAATGGTATAAATGACGGGGTACATCAAGGGCCGCCCATTTTTCTCCATATATTTTGAAATCCGGTGAGGCAAGATTGGGAACGGCAATGATTAAAATTCCCTTCCCGTGTATCAAACGTTTTATTTCTTTCATGCGTGCCTGGAGGTCCACAACATGTTCAAGCACGTGCCACATCGTGATCAGGTCAAAACCATTGGTAGGAAGATCATTAAGTTTTTCTTCCCCAAAAGATTCTATCTGATAATGCTGTCTCGCAAAATTCCTTGCCTTCGCGTTGGGCTCAATACCAGTAACTTTCCAGCCTTTTTCTTTTAGATATTGCAAAAATTCACCTGTCCCCTGCCCTATGTCCAGTGCAGAACCGCCAGGCTTGAAACCGGATATCATCTGATACTTTTTATGCAGGTTAATTTTCCTAAGAAATCGGTACAATAATCCGTAAAGGCTTTTTTGGTGGGAGGTGTGAGACAGGTATTCAGGGGAGTCATAATATGCGGATAATCCTTCAACAGCCGGAACAGGATTGGTAAAAACCAAACTGCAACGGTCACAACGGTCGAGTGAAAAATCTTCCTGTGTCAGGAAGTAATCACTTGTTTGAAGGAATCTATGAAAGACATTGTGACCGCACAACGGACAAGATTCCAGTGCTATTTTTTGTGCTTTTTGTTTCACGTGAAACCATTCATTACCGTCCGATAAATACTGCCAGTACATTGATATCAGAGGGGGATACCCCACTGATACGGGAGGCCTGTCCAATGGTCCGGGGTTTAATTTTGGTCAGTTTTTCACGCGCTTCAAAGGAAAGAGAGTGGAGTTTCTGATAATCAAAGTCAGATTTTAAAGGTAAATTTTCAAGTTTCTTCAATTTTTCAGCCATCTCTTTTTCCTTGGATATATATCCGTCATATTTAATCTTGATCTCTGAAGACTCCAGCACCTCAATGGAAAATTGATCATTATCGACAAAATGACTTAAACCTTGACTTGCCTTGATGAGATGCTGAATGTTTACCTGGGGTCTGAGCAATAAATTGGCCAGGCGTGTTTTTTCTCTTAAAGGACTGGTTCCCTGTTGCTGCAGTACCGCATTGACTTCGTCAGGTGTAATACTTTCCTTTTGCAGAAAGCGAACCAACTCATCGATGGCATGCTCTTTTTTCTGCACCTTTTCAAAACGTTCTTTACTGGCAAGTCCCAATTCATATGATTTTGGGGTTAACCTGATATCCGCATTGTCCTGTCTCAGCAATATCCGGTATTCAGCGCGTGAGGTAAACATCCGGTAGGGCTCATCAACACCTTTGGTGACCAGGTCATCGATCAAAACACCAATATAAGCTTCATGCCGGTTAAGCAAAAATTCAGGTTTTTCATTCAGTTTCAAATGTGCATTGATACCGGACATCAATCCCTGGGCAGCTGCCTCTTCATAGCCTGTGGTTCCATTTATCTGTCCGGCAAAGTAAAGGTTCTCAACAAGTTTTGTCTCCAGTGTATAGTGTAGCTGGGTAGGAGGGAAGTAGTCGTATTCGATGGCATAGCCTGGCCTGAAAATCTTGGCATTTTCAAAACCAGGTACTTTTCGCAGCGCTTTATACTGTATATGATCCGGCAGTGAGGAGGAAAACCCATTCACATAATATTCCACCGTATCCCAGCCTTCCGGTTCAACAAACAACTGATGCTTATCACGATCGGAGAACCTGTCAATCTTATCCTCTATAGAGGGACAATAGCGAGGGCCGGTTCCTTCGATCCTTCCCTGGAACATGGGAGATTCATCAAAACCAAGCTTTAAAATATCATGCACGACAGGGGAGGTGTAGGTAATCCAGCAGCTTCTTTGTTGTTTTAATCGATGTTTGTTCAGGTAAGAGAAATTACCCGTTACCTCATCACCTTTCTGTTCCTCCATTCGAGAAAAATCAATGGTTCTTCCATCGACCCTTACCGGTGTTCCCGTTTTCAGCCTGTCTGATTCAAATCCCAACGCTACCAGTTCCTCTGTCAGTCCCCGACTGGAAGGATCGCCGATCCTTCCGCCACCAAATTGCTTCTTTCCAATATGGATTTTACCATTCAAAAAGGTACCATTGGTAAGTATTACAGCCCGTGAACTGATCTCCTGACCCATGGCTGTCCTGACCCCATAAACCTTTTTATCCTTGACCAACAAGCCGGTAACCATATCCTGCCAGAAATCCAGGTTAGGGGTCTGTTCCAGCATCCTTCGCCATTCATTGGAAAAAAGCACACGGTCACTTTGAGCACGCGGGCTCCACATGGCCGGACCTTTGGATTTGTTGAGCATCCTGAACTGGATCATGGATTTATCTGTTACCAGACCGGAATAGCCACCCAATGCATCGATCTCACGAACGATCTGGCCTTTTGCAATACCCCCCATGGCAGGATTACAGGACATTTGGGCAATGGTATTCAAATTCATAGTGATCAGCAAAACCCTGGAACCAAGGTTTGCTGCGGCTGCAGCCGCTTCGGAGCCGCTGTGACCAGCTCCCACAACTATGATGTCATATGGCTCAAACATGATTATTGTTCCACGTGAAACAAATCAGAAATCAGGGGTGCAAATTTATATAATAATCTTCTTTAGCTCGCATGACCGACTTTTCAGCTGCCGTTGCATCATTGTAGCCCATAAGATGAAGCATGCCGTGTACCATAACGCGCAGCAGTTCATGATTGGGTTTGACTTTAAAGGTGGCAGCATTTTCATGGACGCGATCTGCACTGATATAGATCTCACCTGAAATGGCCTTGCTATTTTTAGCGGTAGGAAAGGTCAAAATATCAGTATACTCATCATGGGAAAGAAACTGACGGTTCAATGTATGCAGGTAATCATCGGTACAAAATACATAGGAAATATCTCCAGGCACAAAACCTTCAAGCTCTAGCACCCTGGTAAGCCAGGATCTCATCAGGGTATCGTCGCCAAACATAGGCTGAGTTTCAAACCAATTGAAACCAATCATTTTTTCTTCTGGCTGACTTTATCCGTATATTGGGTTAGATAGGTGTTGAGATGATGTAAACGCTCCTGAAAGACCTTATTGTGCAAAGCACCAATATCAATACGTATTGTAAGACAGTCCTCACCAACGTCAACACCATCTGTCAACTTTTTGATCATAAACACTTTGGTTTTCAGATCATTATCACCTATATCGGATTTCTGATCAAATAATGCAGAAACTTCGGTTGAAACTGGTTCAAAATGGAGTTTAACTGTCTGATAATCTGTACTATAGCTTATTTTTAAAGGTTTATCGCCTGGAAAATTCAAGCTGATTTCATAAAGGTAGGTGAGCGACATTAAAATATTCCCGTAGTATGTATCATTGATGTACAGGTTATCGCAAATAAAGTCAGTAAAATATTCTATGTCCTTTACGGATTGAGGGGCCTCAAGGATATGTTGACCCGATTCCTTATTGTGCATTTTCTTTTTGCAAATTATACAAATACCTCTTTAACAATTCCCGGTAATAGGGCGCCATCTCGATGGGTTCTGCAATCAGTATCTCCTCACTGGCCATTTCTGATTCATTATACTCCAAAACATCAGTAAGGTTACTTCTTTTACGATCTTTTCCAACGGTCGATTCACGCTTTTTTTCCTTTTCCCTTTCCTGTTCCGCTTTTTCTGATTCCAATAAACGAACCTCGATTTCCTTTTGCCTTTCCAGGGTCTCCTGGGTAATCCTGCGGTTAATGATATCTTCCTCGGTTTTTTGCATTTCTTCTACCAGTTTGTTGAGTGCATTTCCGCTTCCTCCCTGACTTTCCAGCTCTTCAATGTATTCCTGAAGTTGTCTCCTTATTTCGCTTTGTGCCTCAGCCATTCGCGCAAGTTGTTCACTATCTGAATTCACACCATTTTCCCCGGATTGTCCTTCATTCTTCATGCCTTGCTGCATCCCCTGGTTGAGTTGTTTTTGCATTTCGCTCATCTCTTCCATGGATTGCGGGTCGCCCTGGCCTGGTGTCGGGCACTGCTGTCCTTGTCCGCTACCACTCATGGAAAGACTCATTTGCATCTGGTCCAGGGATTCATCAAGCATTAGTGCCAGGTTGTTCTGGGAGGTCATGGCATATTGTTGTTCTCCGAGTGATTTACCGATCCGACGCTCCTGTAAAGATTCCAAAGAACGATCCATGTAGGTGATGACCTTATCGGATTCCTTGATAATAAAAGGTTTTACCATAAGCTGTCGCTTGCTCAGCGCGATCAGGGAATCGTGAACGATGGAAAAGTCATCCTGCAATTGCTTGAGCTGATCAATATTGTCAATGTAAGACGGATCATTTTGTGAGGTATTTTCGACACGATTCATTAGTGACTCCGTAGAAAAGCTCAGGTCAAGCAAATTATCCAGCATCCGTTTGATCATTTCTGCATCCTCTGCCATCCGGTTTTGCATGGCTCCCTGCATCATCATATTCAGCTGACTGGCCATTTCTTCCATCTTTTGGCCGGCATTACGCTGACTTTTGGCCGCTTTTTGTTGTTTTCCCTTCTGCAAATCTCCGGCAGCCTTCTCCATATCCTGATGAATTTCTTCCCTGAGTTCGGGATCTGCTTCCACATCGAAGGGGTCTTCCAGCTGGCTATTCAGTTCCTGAGCCTTTTCAAGCTCCTTTTCAATATCCGTAAACGTTTCCTCGTTCTTTTGCTGATTCTCCAGCGATTCTTCTTCCTTGATTTCTTTTTCATCTGTCTGACGGGCCAGTTCCTGTTGTTCCTCAGCGAGTTTCTCCAATTTAGTCGTAATTTCGCTGATCTTCTTCTCAAATTCAAGCTGTTTGTAAAGCTCGAGATTTTGTTCCAGGTTGTTCTTCAGCGCATCATTGTTCTTTTTAATATTATCAAGCTGCCGCGCCAGGTTGTCCTTATTGATATCTTCCAACTGTTGCTGAATTTCTTCGAGCTGTTTTTCCAGTTCTTCATCTGACAATTCTTCCATCATCTCCTGCAGTTCGTCCCATTTTTCCTTCAGCGCTTCATCATCCTGTTGATCCAGCATTGCTTCCATTTCATTCATCTCCTGGTTCATCTTTTCCATATCAGCAAGTTGTTCCTGCAGTTTTTCCTGTTTCCGCAACAGCTCAGCCAGCTGTTTCTTATCAAGCCAGTCCAGTTCCTTTTTTTCGATGAGGGACATCCTGGCTTGTTCAATTTCCTGGTTGATACGCTCAAGTTCTTCCATAGCCTTCCGCATGCTTTCCTTGAGCTGATCAGATGTCTCCTGCCTGTTTTCTTCCACTTGCGCCAGATCGGGAAGGGAAAGCTGAAATACAGGTGATTTTGTTCGTTTGTACCCGTTCACAGCATCATTATCCCTCACTTCGAAATAATAGCGCATACTTTCACCGGGTGTAAGATCAAAATCGTTCAATTGAATCGTATAGTTAAAATACTGCCGGTTCAATGTTTGGTCCACGTCGATAGGCTCACTTTTCCAGGCTTCGCTGTCCAGGTTTTTTTGATAGTGAAAGCGCAGGGACCGAAAACCGTGGTCATCTGAGATAATACCGTCATAATGTGCAAAACCATAAATGGATTCCCCTTTCCTTTCCTCTACAGTAATGGCAGGATATTCATCCCTTATGATCTGAACCGAAAAGTTCATCGAGTCACCATCAGGAACATGCGTATTGGCCGCCATCACACTGTAATTAAAGTTCCGGTTGGCTGTTTCCCGATGTCGGTATACATTGCTTTCTGTCTCACTTAGTGTTATTTTTTCTTCCCCATTGCTGAAACGAACAGATTCGGCATCCTTGGTATAAAAATTCCATGTCAGCAAGCTGCCTTCCGGGACGGAAATATCCCCTGAATTCTCGATCAAATCATTTTTACGCAGCAAATAATCCGGATAATGCACTTCGATGTCGAAGTTGTAAATAACGGGTTGGGGATAAACTTTAAGCTGAAACAGTTCACTGGTAAAATCGTGGGTAAGCAGCTTAAAATAGACATCGCTGTTCAGGTCCTTCAGCGTATAATTATATAAACCGGGCTTAACTTCCTGCATACGGTAATTGTAATTGCCGATCTTCACCTGTATCACCGAAGGGATCTCTTCGCCGGTCACTTCCACTTGCAATACGAAATTATCATGCTGCAGCGCTTCAAGTTTTTCATTCGTTATGCTCAGTTTGTAGGGTATGGGTTTTTCGAAATGAACTGAATGGTTTACTATACGCTTTGAAGGATCTGTGATAAAGCCGGGTGATATGATCAAGATGGCCAGCAACAGCAGCAATGGAGGCATGACAAACCGCAGGTAGCGCAGGTTACCTTTGATGTCAATGGCCTTTCGGAAAGGAACAGGTTTCAGGGTCGCTGCTTTTTGTTCAATACTGGCTTCCAGCAAAGAGAGTTCCCTGTCGTATTCCCCTTTGATCATCGATTCATGCAACTCTATGGTATTCAGCAACTTATCGCTTACATTCGGAAAGAATTCGCCAATGATACTTGCAGCCTGCCGGTGGGTGATGGTCTTGCCGATACGGAGCAGTTTCAATGCAGGGATAATGATGTAGCCTGCAATAACCGCTAGTACCACTGCCAGGAAAGTATAAAAGATAACCGTCCGGGTCAGTGTCCCTGTCCAGGCTATATATTCAACAGCGTCCACTACAAGGAACAGAACAAGCACAATGGAAAGGCTGAAAATAACCCCTTTAATCATCTGGTTCTTATAGTATTTCCGGATGAAACGGTTTAGTTTTTGGAGTAATATGTTAAAGTCTCTTTCCATGGACAACGTAATTCATTCTGAGGCTGTCTTCTATAAGTCAGCTATTTTATACTTTTGGCAAATATATTAATTCAAACCCGCCTTTGCGCATCAACAAACACCTGTCTATGAAACGCATTTTCACCCTGCTTGTTCTTTTAATCATCACAACAGCCCTTTTTGCCCAATGGAATCCGGAAACGAATTACGAGGGCAAGTGTTCACATATACCAAAAGATATGCCAAGGACACTCGATTATCTGTATGATTGGCAGAGTCCCCTGATGGATAATTATGATGTGACATTTTATTTCCTGGATATCGAGGTTTCGAGTGAGTCTACTTTTGTCGGTGGCAACGTTACCATACATGCCACGGCGGAAGCCCCCATCGATACAATAGCCTTCGAGCTCATCGAGGTGATGGAAATACAGACCATTCTGGTCAACGAAACAGAATACAGCGATTACACGCGGGAAATGGACAATGTTTTGGTCCCCGTAGACCTCATCGATGAAGGATCATCCTTTACCCTGCAGGTTTTCTACGAAGGTGACCCGGGTTCCGGGGGGTTCTTCTCCGGTCTTTCTAATGCCTTCAGTGAGCAATATCAAACCAGTGTGGTCTGGACCCTGTCTGAACCTTTTGCTGCCAAGGAATGGTTTCCTGTAAAACAGGACCTTGAGGACAAAGCGGATTCCTGTTGGGTATTCCTCACTACTGATGCCGGTAATATGGCCGGGTCACAGGGTTTGCTGACGGCTGTCGTGGAAGTAGGTAATGACACAGTCCGTTACGAATGGAAATCGCGCTATCCCATTGATTATTACCTCCTCTCCTTTGCTGTAGCCGATTACCAGGAATACAATATATACGCCCATCCTGAAGGATTGGAAGGTGATTCCATTCTGGTGGTGGCGGTATGGAACACCAGACCATGACCACGATCGGTGGTTTCGGATTTGGCCTGGTTTCTCACGAATTGGGGCACATGTGGTTCGGAGACCATGTCACTTGTGCCACCTGGAGCGATATCTGGATCAACGAGGGTTTTGCCACCTATTCCAACGGACTGGCGGAAGAATACCTTCATGGCTGGGGTGCAGGCAAGGCATTCTACGAATCCTGTCAGAACAGTGCCATGTCGCAGCCTGGGGGCTCCACATACATCCCTGAAGAAGAAATCCGGGAAGACAATGTATGGCGGATTTTCAGCGGAAGGCTTTCATACCGTAAAGGGGCAGCCATACTCCATACACTCCGCCATGAAATACAGGATGACAGCCTGTTCTTTGCCGTAATGAAAACCTTTCAGATGCAGTTTGCTGACAGCACCGCAACCGGGGATGATTTCCGGCAGGTTGCCGAGGAAGTAACCGGAATGGATTTTGAACAATTCTTCGCACAATGGTATTATGGAGAGGGGTATCCGATATTTAACTATGAATATTATATGGTAGATGGTAACTTCCACCTGACTGCCACACAGACCTCTTCTGCATCCTCCACACCCCTTTTCCAGCTGCTGATGGATTATAAGCTTTTCTTCGAAGATGGAACCGATACTGTGGTGCAATTCTTCCACACAGACAATATCAATACCTTTGAACTATTTGTCGGAAAGGAGGTGACAAATGTTGTCGTCGATCCGGAATCATGGACCATGGAACAGGTAAGCAATATTTCCGTTACCCTGCAGGAAACGGAATGGCCGGTATATTTCAGTGCAGGGCCTAATCCTGTAAAGGACCATCTGAATATCTACCTGATGAACCCGGCGGTCAAGGAAAGAATACTGAGTGTGTATGACATTTCGGGCCGGATGTTGTTGGAAAAGACGATCCATGAAAATTCGGAGGTTGTGGACATGTCATCTTTTCAGAAAGGGGTTTACCTCATCAGCGTATCTGACCATAAACAGGAGTTCATCAGAAAGGTGATCCGCTAATAGTTTCACCTTTATTTTCATATTTTTTATTTTGCAGCGTGCAAAATTCAAAAAATGCCCTGGGCAATAACAAATACTTTGATCCAAAGATGGGGTTGGCCGGTGCGCTGGTCATGGGTAGTATCGTATTTTTCATCAATTGGGATCACGGGATCCTATCCGGGATAACTGCCGCCTCCAAACAAGCATTGTACACCTTCTTTGCCGGGGGGATCATGATGCGTTTTACCGAAAACATCGCCTCTTATTATAAACGCAATTTTACCGCCCTGTTTCTGGCTGTATTCACCCCAACATTCATCGCCGTGACGCTTACTTACCTGGTTCATTCCATGAAAGGGACACCTGAGCCTGTCAATTCGACGATACCTACCCTTTTGCTTGCTCCCTGGGGTTTTCTCTGGTGGGCTTTGAGAAAGCGAAAACAGGCCACAGCAAGCAGGTAATAACAGATTATCAACATCTCTGGCCAAAGCTTTACGAAACCGTTTCATTTCCCGTTTCACGTTGATTCTATTATCTTTGCCGCCCCAATCCGATGCTTATGAATGAATCCACGGGGCTGAAAAGTATATCACGGACGCTTTTGACTGGTGCGGGATCAGGTTTGACGAAAGCCCGCAACTGGGTGGTGACTACGGACCTTACCGGCAATCGGAAAGAAAATCACTTTACAGAGAGTATGCCGATCAACTCGTAGCCTCAGGTCATGCCTACTATGCTTTTGACACACCCGGGGAGCTGGATGAGATCAGGAAGCGATATGAGCGGGAAAAGAAAACTTTTGTTTACAATGCAGGGGAACGCAACAGCCTGCAAAATTCAATCACGCTGCCAAAGGACCAGGTCGATCAGATGATTTCATCGGGAGCACCTTATGTGATACGGTTTAAAATGCCGGAAAATGAAAAGGTGGTCATGCAGGACCTGATCAGGGGCAGGGTAGAGGTAGATTCCCGGGTACTGGACGACAAGATCCTTTTCAAATCGGACGGAATGCCCACCTATCACCTGGCCAACGTGGTCGACGATCACCTGATGCAGATCAGCCACGTCATACGGGGGGAGGAGTGGTTACCCTCCCTGCCGCTCCATGTCATGCTTTATCGTGCTTTTGGCTGGGCGGAACCCTCCTTTGCCCATCTGCCGTTATTGCTCAAACCGGAGGGAAACGGTAAACTCAGCAAGCGTGATGGCGATCGCCTCGGTTTTCCTGTCTTCCCGCTGCAATGGACCGATCCCAAAACAGGGGATGTATCCCGTGGCTATCGGGAAGATGGCTATTTCCCCGAGGCTTTCATCAATATGCTGGCCCTTTTGGGTTGGAATCCCGGCGATGAACGTGAATTGTTCTCCATGGATGAACTTATAGGGGCCTTTTCCATCGAAAGGGTAGGTAAATCCGGATCAAAATTCGACCCGGAGAAAGCCCGCTGGTTCAACCACCAGTACCTGATGCAGAAAAGTGATGATGAAGTAGCAGCTTTATACCAGCCGATACTCAAAAAGAAAGGAATAACCTATGACCCGGATAAGATCACCGTGATTGTATCCATGGTCAAAGAACGTGTAAGTTTTATTGAGGAATTATGGGATCAGACCGATTTCTTTTTTCGAGCCCCCGAAAGTTATGATCCGGTTGCGGTGAAAAAGCGCTGGAAAGAACCATCTTATGAGCAGATGGAAGAACTGATAACCATTTTATCAGGTATAGAAGATTTTTCTGCCCGAACTACGGAAGAAACCGTAAAGTCTTGGATAGCTGAAAAGGAATATGGAATGGGTGTGGTGATGAATGCGTTCCGCTTGCTGATCGTCGGAGCGTTGAAGGGGCCTCATTTGTTCGATATTATTTCCATCCTGGGTCAGGAAGAAACGCTGAATCGTCTTGACAGGGGGTTGGAAGTACTTGGTAAAAAGTTGGTTAGTCCTAAATCATAAGCTTGTCATGTCCGTTATATCAATTGAAGGGATGGAATTTTTTGCCTACCATGGTTGTTTCAGGGAAGAAGCGATCATTGGCACCAAATTCCGGATGGACCTGTTTTTGCGCACCGACACACGGAAAGCAGAAAACAGCGATGAATTGCGCGATACGGTAAATTACCAGCAGGTTTACGAGTATGTCAAGGAAGAGATGCAAACCCGGTCAAAACTGCTGGAGCATGTTGGCCGGCGTATTCTCATTCGGCTGAAAAAAGAATTTCCGGAGATCAACCATGCCACGATCAAGATCCGGAAGCTCAATCCGCCGTTGGGAGGTAAAATGGATTTTGTCGCGGTAGAACTGGAGTTGTAATGAAACTGATCCTGACGGAAAAAGAGAAATGCCCAAAGTGCGGAAAGGATTTTGAGTGCGGGAAATCGAGTAAGTGCTGGTGTTACGAACTGGATGTACCAGCCAGTATCCTCGAACGTATTGAAAAGGATTACGAAGGATGCCTTTGCCCGGAATGCCTGGCTGAACTCACCCGTTACTTAGATTCATCAAGAATAATTTGACAATAGTCCATTTCCTGTTGTATCTTTAAGGTTAGCTTGTCACCGGAGAAAATTCCAATTACTTAAACAAACAATATGGAAAAGGAAAAATCCCAGAAGATCCAGATGGTATATGGGTATGCCGTTTGTATCGTTGCCGTCATCACCTTTTTGATCAGTCTGACCTCGATGATCTATGCGGTTATAGACCTTGCTGATCCAGCCAATGCTTACCGGACCTATGGCCGGGATGTACCCAGTCTTGCCTCCTACGATAATTACAGGGTGGACATCATCAAGGCTACAGATCCCGCGCATGGTCTGGAGCTGGATGAAGCCACGCTTCGATCGATGTATGAATCGGCCAAGAATGATGCGATCGCCAAAGTGAGGCATGAATCGATCCGATCTGTTGTGATCAACAGCATTGTTCTTCTTATTTGTATTATCCTGTTCACGACACACTGGATCTGGATGCGCCGCTTAAGCCGCAAAACGGAATAAAGTATTCAAAAAATGTGTTAATTTTGCGCTCCCTTTTATGGCTGACGGTACCGTGGCCGAGTGGCTAGGCAGTGGTCTGCAAAACCACGTACAGCGGTTCGAATCCGCTCGGTACCTCCAAGAGAGAGTATTCAATATCATTAAAGGCAACTGACTGTATAACTGTTCGTTGCCTTTTTTTCTTTCATACCAATATATGTCTTTTTATCT
>JARRQC010000001.1:50542-55442 GCA_037382165.1 bacterium
CTTAGATGATCTGTTTAACAATTGTTTAATTATTCCCCATTATCAAACGGTATCCTGTTTACCAATAATTGTATATGTGCACTTTATGATCTGTTGGTTCGAATATAAAAAAATCACCATTGTACAATGAATATAAGATTAGAGTAGGTAGTAACACTTTACCTATACTCTATATGAGAAATACAACACATAGGAAAAATTGACATATGTTAAATTACTGTTATTTAATGATTTTTGGTTGGCTTCAATTCATTGTTGAGTAGCTTTGGCTCACTTCAATTTAATTTTAACTAAAATTATCGTCATGAAAAGATTCTATCATGTTATGGGCATTGCTATGCTCTTTTCTATCCTACCCATGTTTATGTTTGCTCAGCGAGCGAACGTGGAGAGAAATTCACCTTCCTTTATAAGATATGAGGAAGGCAACCAACCCCCGGTTTCATCTTTCTTTCAGAAATACCGCCAGGATTTTCCATTATCAGAAGATAACCAGTTGGAACTTTTGAGAACATCTGTTGATAAAGCAGGCACACACCACAGGTACGATCAGTATTATAAAGGCGTACAGATTATCGGAGCACAATACATACTGCACGAAAAAAATGGTTCTGTTTGGTTTGCTAACGGACATCTTGTTCATGGAATTGACATGGATGTCACTCCAAAAATTAATGAGCGAACTGCTTTAGCAGCCGCTCTGAACGAAATCAACGCTAAAGTCTATATGTGGGAGAGCCCTGCAGAAGAAGCGATGATTAAAACAATCAAAAATGACAATAATGCTACTTATCGTCCAAAAGGAGAATTAAGACTTACCTCTGGTCAAAATGATCTTACTGGAGATAATATGAAATTGGTTTATCGTTATGATATTTTTGCTCAGGAGCCACTAAGCCGTAATTGGGTAGATGTGGATGCAATAACCGGCGAAATTGTAAACAAAACAAGTCAGTTGCATGAAGGTGATGTTCCCGGTAGCGGTGCATCTCAGTATAATGGCACTGTAAATATGACTGTTGATGAACTCGCACCATCAAGCTTCATATTGCATGAAAGTACTACCCGGGGAGCTGAGATACATACTTTTGATATGCAAAACGGCAGCAGTACAGGTTCATCAGTCGAAATAACATCCACAACTGCTGATGGACCATGGGACGCAGTTGGTGTAAGTGCACATTGGGGAGCGGAATCTACCTATGATTACTATTACAATGAATTCGGAAGAAACAGCCTGGATGATGCCGGCTTTCCATTGAACAGTTATGTGCACTATCAAACCAATTTAAACAATGCATACTGGACAGGTACACATATGTTATACGGAGATGGAGATGGTGTTAATTTTAACCCTTTGGTAAGTCTTGATGTTTGTGGGCATGAATTAACCCACGGTGTTACAAACTTCTCTTCTAATTTAATTTATGCCAACGAATCAGGTGGACTTAATGAATCTTTCAGTGATATTTTCGGAAATCTTGTTGAGTTCGAAGTTGAAGGCTATGATCCCGAGATTTGGAGAGTAGGCGAAGATTTTGATGTTAATAGCCTGGGATTTCGAAATATGGCAAATCCCAATGAGTTCAATAACCCTGATTGTTATGAAGGTGATTTCTGGTTTTATAATGAAGTACACAACACAAGCGGTGTACAAAACTTCTGGTTTTACCTTTTGGCAGAAGGTGGCAGTGGAACCAATGATGTAGGGTTTAGTTATAATGTAACAGGTATCGGATTGGATGACGCTGCTGCAATTGCTTATTTGAACAATACTTCTTTCCTGATTCCTTCTTCAAATTATGATGATGCCAGGATCGGATCGATTGCAGCTGCAGAATCATTATTTGGTGTTGGTTCTCAACAAGCAGTATCTGCTGCAGATGCTTGGGATGCTGTAAATGTTGACGGAATTATTCCTCCACCACCTCCTGCTCCTGATAATGATCTTTGTGCTGATGCTGTGGCACTCTCATGCGAAAATACCGTTTCAGGAACAACTATTGGAGCCACTTTTGATGGTGATGCCCCTTATTGCGATTTTCCTCACGACGCGGCCGGAGTATGGTACACAGTTGAAGGTAATGGCGCTTCAATGACTGCAACCATGTGTGGTGGCCCTGTTTATGATGCAAGAATAACAGTTTATGAAGGTAACTGTGAATCTTTTATTTGTATAGGTGCTAATGATGATGGCTGTGGACTTGGGAGCGTTTCTACATTCTCATGGCTTTCATCGGAAGGTACAACGTATTATATACTCGTACATGGTTGGGGAGGTAGCACTGGGGACTTTGAGTTAACAATATTGACTGATGCTCCTCCAGCAATAGCAGTTACACCGAGTGAAATTTCAATGGTTGTCCCTCTTGAAGACAGCGATTCCGATCAGATAAATATTTCGAATACAGGAGATGGATGTATTTCGGATCTGAATTGGACTGTTGTAAAAAGCGAACCTGCACCCTCTTTCAACCTAATGAACACAGGATCAGGTGAAACGACAGACATAGGTACAATTCTCGAAAGTAAAAAAGCAAGAGATATTAGTTATTCTATCAGTGAGCAAACTATTAAAGACCTTGATCAATATGGATTCTTTGATGAATATAATCTTCGCTCACAATTAACAAGTCTGCAAGGTCAAACATATTCTGACAAAACAGAATTGTATCACGGATTATTAAATGCTATTGGCGAACATAACCGTAATTTACTATCGCTCATCGGGCCAAGTATCGAGATTATTGATAATAATTCTACCGATGACGGAATTAGTTATGCCAGAGTCAACAAAGGACATCAGTCTCCTGCCGGTCCTCCGGTACTTTTATCCGAAACAGTACAATCTTCTGCATCGAGGGGGGTAGTAACAACTACTACACTAACTCATTCTCAAAGTCAGTCAATCATTGACGGAAACTCTGTGGCCTGTTGGTATGGCGGACCAACTGCACAAAATAGCTACTGGCGATCTTTTGAGCTCACTAATTTTGGGATTTCAAGTGATTTTGATGTAACAGAAGTTGAAATCGGTGTACAATTGTCCTTTGAAGGAACAGGAACACAATCGGTAACTGTAAATCTTTATACTTCTGATGGCGGAGCATTCCCAACAGGTACTTTGAATTTAATTGGTACTGCTACTTATGCTGTTCCCGATCAATCTTTGACCATGCTATCTCTTCCTGTTAGTGGAACAGCTAGTGCAGGATCGGAGCTGGTTGTTGAAATCAATAGTCCGGATGGAAATGCAAATTCAAGTGGCTTTTTTATTGGATCCAATGACCTGGGACAAACAGGTCCCAGTTATATATCCGCTCCAGCTTGCGGCATATTTGCCCCTATTGATCTTGCTGCTCTCGGTTTTCCCAGTATGCATATTCTTATGAATGTTACTGGTGAGTATGATGATCCATGCCCTTGGTTGTCTGCTTCACCATACGTTGGATCTACCCCACAAGGTAGTAGTGATGATGTAAGTGTTAATCTGGATGCAGCAGGATTGACAATTGGTACATATGCCTGTCAATTGACTGTATTGAGTAATGCTTCAAACGAAAGTTCTGTGGTTGTTCCAGTCATAATGATCGTTGGAACACCTTTAGAAAGAATAGATGCATTGATTGCCAAAGTTGAGGCTCTGGAAGATGCTGGCATTCTGAATGAAGGTCAGGCCAATGCTTTGATCTCAAAGCTGAAATCAGCTAAAAAGAGCATTAATATGGGTAACAATAATGCCGCGATCAACGAGCTAAATGCTTTTATCAACCAGGTAAATGCATTTATGAATGCTGGAATATTAACTCAAGAGGAAGGTGATGAATTAATTGCTGATGCTGAAGAAATTATCGCAATCCTTGAGGGTGGCTCATCATACAAATCAGATTTAACTTTATTTGGTGCCGGCCAGCATGCCCATACCTGCGTTGATGTACTGGAGAAACAGGGAACCTTCATGCTGGTTGGATATATTGATTCAGTAAAAGATATTGGCAGTAAAACGGGAGGCTACCCTGTACTGGGACGACTGGAAGACCTGAAAACGCTGGCTGCAGAATATGAAACCAGTGCCGGATTTATTGCCATCGGTGACAATTTCTCAAGGAAAAAGGTGCATGAAAAAATATTGAAACAATTGCCTGATTTTGAATTTGTCAACCTCATTCATCCCTCTGCATTATTTGGCCAGGAAGTGCTTTTGGGTAAAGGAGTTCTTATCGGGGCGCAGAGCTTTATCAGTTCCCATACAAAGCTTGGTGATTTTTGTCTTGTGCATCAGCAGACACAGCTTGGTCTTAATAACATCTTTGAGGAGTATGCCAGCATTTCGTTGGGTTCCATCACAGGAGGCAAGGTAAAAGTAGGAACCTGTTCAGCTATAACCCTGGGTGTGATCGTGCAGGATAGGCTGAACATCGGTCCGCATACTGTAGTCGGTTCCGGATCGCTGGTACTGCATGACCTTCCGGATCATGTCGTGGCTTATGGCAGTCCGGCCAGAATTGTTAGAAAACGGGTGGATGGGGAGCCATATCTGAAAACAAACTAATACAATGGGTGCTTATCTGAATTAATAATAAGTTGCTTAATTCAGTGAAATAATTACCGAGCGGATTCTCTCAAAAGGATGCCAATGGCAGAACTGCAGTAGGTGGCATTGCAGTTCCATTTGTAAAAGAAAAACCTGATGCAAGTGTTATCACATCAGGTTACGAGGTCCCGAGCGGATATGGTCTAAAGTTTCATAAAACGCATAATATAAGCATAATACATGTCTTTAGTGAAGCTGATAGTTAAACATTTATATGCTTAAAAGAGTAGATTTATAGCTAAATGATTTTAAAAATACTCAACTATTAATACTGTAATAATATATTGTCATTTTGGTGAATTGAAG
>JARRQC010000002.1:0-22084 GCA_037382165.1 bacterium
CATCAGCATAGGCCTCTTTACCAGCAGTATGACCAACAACCAGATTGTTAGCTACCTATTTGCCTTGTTTATTGGAGTTTTCTTTCAGATCATATTTGATATGCTCGCACAGAATTCGCCGGGCCTGGCAGGTAAGATCCTGGATTACCTGAGTGTCTCCTCGCACTTTGACTCTATGATACGCGGGCTGCTTGATTCGAGGGACCTGGTCTATTTCTTCGGGATTACCTTTATCGGATTGGTACTGACCGAGTCGATGCTGATCAGAAAAAGATATGCGTAACCACAAAAGCAGGTGATTATGAAAAAGACATCCTATCTTACCTCCATCCTTTTACTCGTTGCCATTTTCATTGTGGTCGCTGCCATATCCGACCGGTATTTCTTTCGCCTTGACCTTACCGAAGGAGGACAATACTCGCTGAGCAAGGCAACAAAGGATATCCTCCGAAACCTGGATGAGCCGATCACTGTGACCGCCTATTTTACCAGCGACCTGGAACCGGATCTCGCCAAGCTAAGGGAGAACTTCAGGGATATGCTGATCGAATACAGCAGTCTATCCGGTGGAAAAGTAGTCTATCGTTTTGAAAATCCCAACGCGGACGCCACGGTTGAAAATGAAGCTTTGCAGGCAGGGGTGCAGCCGGTTCTTGTGAATGTCAGGGAAAAAGATGAGGTGAAACAGTAAAAGGTTTTCATGGGGGCCGTCATCAACAAGGGTACGGAAAAAGAGGTGCTTTCATTTATTGATCCCGGCAGCAGCCTGGAGTATACCTTAAGTACGTCCATAAAAAAACTCAGTACGACCTATAAACCCAAAGTGGGGTTTGTTCAGGGGCAGGGCGAGCCCGCCATTGAAGCCTATCAGCAGGTAATGACTGATTTGCAGGTCTTGTATGATGTTTCCCCGGTTGAACTTACGGGACCCTCCGCAGACCTGAGTCAGTATAAGACCCTCATTATCACAGCACCCTCAGATACTTTTGACCTCATAAAACTCGATCTGCTGGACAAATACCTGTCTGGAGGCGGCAGGTTGCTTATCGCGCTGAACCACGTGGATGGCGATCTCCAGAATTTGTCGGGAAAAGTTATCCATACCGGCCTGGAAGACTGGCTGCAGAAAAAAGGGTTAAGCTTTCAGGATGCTTTTGTTACAGATGCCAGCTGCGGTAATATTTCCGTGAGCCAGCGTACGAATTTCGGTATGATGACCTCAGCCATGCGGTTTCCCTATTTTCCGGTAATCACAAACTTTTCAGACCATCCGGTGACGCAGGGTCTTGAACAAGTCTATCTGACCTTTACAAGTCCGATCGCATTCACCGGTGATACGTCCCTTACCTTTACACCACTGGCATTTACCTCAGAGCAGTCGGGGGTCCAACAAATGCCCGTTTTCTTCGATATCAACAAACAGTGGGTACAATCTGACTTTACCAGTCCGAGGCAGGTCGTTGCCGGGCTGGTTGAAGGAAATATCAACGGCAGCAGCCTGGCTAAACTGGCAGTCTTTGCCAATGGTAATTTTGCAGTGAACGGTACAGGTAACCGTCCCACCAGGCAACAACCCGATAATATCAGCCTCATGGTCAACAGCATTGACTGGCTGTCTGATGATACCGGCCTGATCGATCTCCGGACAAAAACCATCACTTCACGACCGATCGATCCGATCAGTGAAACCAAAAAAACAACTTTGCGCTGGTTGAATTTCCTGCTGCCCATTGTGCTGGTCATTATTTATGGCCTGCTAAGGATGCAATACAGAAGAAATCAGAGAATGAAACGAATGGAGGAAGGTTATGTTAAATAAGAACAGAACCCTGCTATTGCTGATCATCCTGGTCCTTGTCCTGGTGGTATACTTCGCCCTGGATCAGTTCAGCAACAGTGAAAGTAATTTCAGGACAAATCTGCCCGCATTCGACACTGCAGCGATCAACCACCTGGAGATATCATCAGGGGAAAGCGGAAATGCGTTCCAGTTGCGTAAAGAAGATGGAAAATGGTTCGTTATGACAGCGGGCCAGCGTTATGCAGCTGATCCTTTCGCCGCCAGCGCGATGCTTGGCGGGCTCAATGGAACAGCGATACGCCATGTGGCAGGCACATCCTCATCCCAATGGCCTGAGTTCCTTGTTACCGACTCGACAGGTACACGGATCAAATTCATGGATGATGATCATACGGTGAATGACATCATCGTGGGAAGGTTTGAATATATCCAGCCCAAAAGCCAGGTGCCGGACCAGTTTGGCCGCCGTCCGCAGGGTGAGATGATCTCCTACCTCAGGATCTCCGGTGAGGAAACAGTGTATGCGGTGGATGGTATGATTGCGTTGGGCCTGGGAAAGAAACCGGATGACTTCCGGAACAAGGAAATGCTGAAATTCAACAAGGATAAATTGCAGGAATTGTCGATAAATTACCGCGACGGACGATCGCTCAAATTCAGCAATACCGGACAATCATGGATGCTGAACGGACAAGCTGCCGATTCAGCTGCCATGGCTAAATACCTGGCCAGGCTTTCGAACCTGAGGGGTAAACATTTTGCCCGGACGGAGCCGGCAGGGGAGGACCTCTATGTGGAATTGAAACTGGTTACAAACGGTGAGTCACCTATCATACTTAAAGCGTATCGTAGGGATACCAGTAGATACATCATCACCACTTCCCAAAATCCGACGAATAAATTCCTTGAAGAGGATGAATTTGTCAAGCCTGTATTCGTTCAGGCAGGTGATTTTGCACCTTAGAAGTGATCCTATTGTTCTATTTCCTTTACGGACAGATCATAGGGGTCCGCAGTGTCCGGAATGTCCCTTTAATGGTGATGAGGTTACTTTTAGCGGATATTCGTTTTTTCCGCTGGGCAAATTATTATATTTTCGCAGCTTCATTTAACAAAGCAGATTATGACAGAAGCCATTAAAAAGACCCTTCGAGATTCCGTGGCAGCACGCTGGGGGGCATTGGTTATACTTTCCTTTACCATGTTCGCCGGATACATGTTCAATGAGATCATCTCACCCATGAAGCCCATTATCGAAAGGGTTTATGGTTGGGACGGTTCTGATTTCGGAATGTTCTTCAGCGCGTATGGCTGGTTCAACGTATTTTTTCTGGCCCTTATCCTGGTGGGAATCCTGCTGGATAAATTCGGTATCCGCTTCAGTACGATCACTTCCGTGCTGATGATGATCGCGGGTGCCTTGCTTAAATATTATGCATTCAGAACCGATTTCGGCGGAAAATTACTGCTGGGGTTTGATATGCAGCTGATGCTCGCCAGCCTGGGGTTCGCCGTATTTGGTGTGGGTGTTGAATATGCAGGAATAACCGTCTCCAAAGCGGTGGTGAAATGGTTCAAGGGGAAGGAGATTGCCGTGGCCATGGGGATGCAGGTCGCCATTGCACGTCTGGGGTCTTTTGTTCCCCTGGCCTTCGGAGCAGCCATGGCGACTGCATGGAGTGTTCCGACCGCAGTGTTGTTCGGGGTACTTTTTCTCGTGATCGGCTTTTTAGGCTTCCTCGTCTACAACATTATGGACAGGAAACTGGATAAACAGGACAGTGAATCTGCAGATCTTAGTTCCGAGGAGGATAAATTCAAACTTTCCGATCTTCTGGTCATTATCGACAACAAAGGTTTCTGGCTGATTGCCATCCTTTGTGTCCTTTTTTACTCTGCAGTTTTCCCCTTTTACAAATACGGTCCCGACCTGATGGTTAACAAGTTCGGGGTTTCTGATAAATGGTCCGGCCTGATCCCTGCGCTGGTACCCTTTGGAACCATATTTTTGACCCCGCTCTTTGGTGGCATTTATGATAAAAGAGGTAAAGGCGCCACCATCATGATCATTGGAGCCGTCATGCTTGTTTTCGTGCACTTTGTTTACTACCTGCCGGCAATTACCAACGTTTATATGGCCTTCTTCAATGCCATTATCCTGGGTGTTGCCTTTTCGCTTGTTCCGTCGGCCATGTGGCCTTCTGTTCCCAAGATCATCCCCGAGAAGCAGATCGGTTCCGCCTTCGCCTTTATTTTCTGGATACAGAACTTTGGTTTATGGGGCATACCGCTGCTTATCGGTATTGTATTGGAAAGGACCAACCCGGGGGTATCCATAAAGATCCAGGAAGTGATGAGCGGCTTCAGGGCACAAAACCTAACGCACGATCAGATTGACGAACAGGTCAGCCTGCTTCGTGAGGCGGGCGAATACCCGGTATATGATTATCGTATCACCTGGATGATCTTTGTCGGCCTGACCTTGCTGGCGCTCATCGTAGCCATCATGCTCAAAGCGGAAGACAAGAAAAAAGGGTATGGCCTGGAACTTCCGAATATTGAAAAGTAATTAATCAGTTATCTTATTTTAATAGAATACAAATGGCTAAAGACATATTGAAACTGAAACCCGAAGCGGTCTGGAAGAATTTCTATGCGCTGACACAGATCCCAAGACCCTCAAAGAAAGAAGAACAGGTGCGATTGTATCTTCAGAAGTTTGGGGAAGATCTCGGATTGGAAACCATTGTGGATGAGATCGGCAATGTGATTATCCGTAAACCGGCTACCGAGGGAATGGAAGACAGGATGGGTGTGATCATCCAGGGACATATGGATATGGTTCCCCAGAAGAACGCTGATACAGAACATGATTTTGAAAAAGATCCCATCGATGCATTCGTTGATGGCGAGTGGGTTACTGCAAAAGGAACAACACTTGGTGCAGACAACGGCATGGGTGTGGCCGCCGGAATGGCAGTGCTGGAATCAAAAGATATCGAACACGGCCCGGTCGAAGTGCTGATCACCATGGATGAAGAAACCGGCATGACAGGTGCTGAGAACCTGAAAGCGGGTGTCCTTCAGGGTGATATCCTGATGAACCTGGATTCGGAGGACGAAGGGGAACTCTATATTGGATGTGCCGGGGGTGTTGACACGATCGGGGAACTGGCTTATAAGAATGAGAAAGTCCCTGAGGGTCTGATTGCGTACAGAATATCTGTGAAAGGGCTGGAAGGGGGCCACTCCGGACTGGATATTCACCTGGGTCGGGGCAATGCCAACAAGATCATGAATGTATTGCTGATGAAAGCTTCTGAAAAATATGGATTACGCCTGGCCGATATCCAGGGTGGAAGCCTTCGCAATGCCATTCCGCGAGAATCTTTCGTTGTCGCGTTGGTTAAGGAAGAAAATAAAGCACAGTTTGAGAAGTTTGTGGCTGAATTCGAGGCGATTGCCCAGGATGAATTCAAGGATGCCGATCCCGGCTTGAAGATCTTTGCCGAAACGGCTGACCTTCCGGAAAGCGTAATTGATGAAAAGACACAAAAGAATTTGTACGTCGCCGTGGCAGGTTGCCCGAATGGTGTCATCAAAATGAGTGAAAGTGTGAAGGGTATCGTGGAAACCTCGACCAACCTGGCGATTGTCAAGTCGCATGATGACAGGATTGAAATGTGCACACTGAACCGCAGCCTTGTGGATGAAGACCGGGACAAACTGGCCGCCGAAATTCGTGCCGTCTTTGAAGCCGCTGGTGCCAAAGCTTTCAGCAAGGGTGACTATCCGGGATGGAAACCCAATCCTGACTCTCCGATATTAAAGGAGATGAAAGAAGTTTACAACAATAAGTACGGCAAAGTGCCGGAAGTTAAGGTAATCCATGCAGGACTTGAATGCGGTATTCTCGGTGCGACCTATCCCGACTGGGATATGATCTCTTTCGGACCCACCATCCGTAATCCGCATTCCCCGGATGAGATGGTAAAGATCGACACCGTGGAGAAATTCTATGACTTCCTGGTGGAATCATTGAAACATATTCCTGTCAAAGCATCATAGTTCGCTTTGCCTTATTGAAAACTCTTTAATTTCTCATTAAACGGATGCTTCTTCTTGAGGGGCATCCGTTTATTTTTGGGGAACGGTTGTCCGAATGGTTATTATGCCGATTAGTTCTATAAACTCCTTTTATTTTACATTTGATGTAACTGTACAGAAACATAGATAAGATTGAGTTTTACCAGAAGTTCCGTTGTCAGACTTCTTTTTTGGCTGTTAGCAACAGCCATGCTGATCTTCCTCGCCTTCAACCGCCACAGCAAAACCGGGATTTACTATTACCGCAGCCAGATCTTTGCCGATAAGGCCGGATATTACGTCTACCTGCCCGCGGCTTTGATCTATCACTTTGATGCCCATGCCTTCCCTGAAAAGGTGGATAGCCTGACAGGAAAAGGGTTTCAGCTGGACCTGCATGCCAATAAAGTTATTACGAAATACAATTACGGTGTGGCCCTGCTGGAATTTCCTTTTTTCATGGCAGCACACCTCCTTTCAACACCTTTAGGATTTGAGGATAATGGTTTTTCACTGATTTACCACTGGGCGCTGGATCTTTCCGCCATCTTTTACCTGATGATGGCCTTTTGGCTGTTGTTTAAGTGGCTGAGCTTATCGTTTTCTAAAAAAACCACCTGTCTGACCCTTGTTATTCTGTTTCTCGGTACCAATCTCTTTTATTACAGCATATTGGAGGGAAGCATGTCACATGTTTACTCCTTTTTTCTCTTCGCTACCTGGATTACCCTCATCACCGGCTGGAAAAAATATGCGAACAGGCCGGTGATCTTTGGCCTGCTCTGCGGAGGGATTGCATCAATGATACTTCTTGTCCGTCCTGTCAATGTTATTTTTCTCATGGCTACCTTCTTTTTTCAACCCGGATTCGCGAAAAGGATACGCTTTCAACTGCATTACCGTTTTATCATCCCGTTCCTGATGGTTGCGGTCATCTTGGCTTTTCCCCAGTTGGCTTACTGGAATTATCTGAGTGGAGACTGGCTCCTGTACACTTACGAGGGAGAATCTTTCAGCAACTGGGCGAATCCGCAGCTTATTCCCCTTTTGTTTGCTCCCAATAACGGACTTCTCATTTATAATCCGGTAGTCATCTTTATTTTTATCGGGTTGGTCTGGATGATCCGCGATCAAAAGGCAAATGGCTACCTTATCCTCCTCGCCACGATTCTCCTCATCTACGCATCGTCAGCCTGGTGGATATGGAGTTTTGGCTGTGGTTATGGGGTCCGGAACCTTGTCGAATATTATACGTTGTTGAGTATTCCGCTTGCCTGGTTTCTGCAAAATCTGATGAACGGGAGACGCCGGCTCATCTTTGGCATCCTGATCCTCCTGTTTTGTCTGTATAACCTGAAGATGATCTATTCCTACGGAGGATGCTGGTTTGGCGATGGGACCTGGGACTGGGATCAGTATCTCCACTGGTTGACAAATTGGCCTGCCTGATCAGGAACAAGCTAACTACGCCAAAAAATTGGAGGATTATGTATATGAACGGCAGAAAAATTTAATCGGAAAAGCTCTTTTATTTGTGTGGTTTTGATTTTTGTTTATTTTTGCACACCCAAAATCGAGGAGGAATTAACGATGACAAAAAGAACATTTCAACCGTCAAACAAGAAAAGAAAGAATAAACATGGCTTTCGTGAGCGGATGTCTTCCGTTAACGGGCGGAAAGTGATCAAGAGAAGAAGGGCCAAAGGAAGAAAAAGACTGACCGTTTCTGACAGCATACGTTAGCAGCGGATAAGAATAGCTATAAAACTTGTACTATGAAGAGGAGGTGTTTCAAATACCTCCTTTTTTTATGCCATGTGAAAAGCCTTCCGCGGGCATACTTTAACTAAAAATCAATATTTTCGCAGGGTTTAAGAAAATCATGACATACGGTGAATACCCTCATCTGGATATTTCTGTTCCTCATTCTTTTTTATTATGCGATGAAATTATTCCTGCGTTATGTATTGCCCTGGTTACTGGGCCGGTACGTCAGAAAGCAACAGGAAAAGTATGGTATGCCGAAAGATCCGGAAATGAAAAAAGAAGGGGACGTACGCATTAGGAAAGATCCTTCTGCAAAGAAAAATGATGACGGGGATTTTGGAGAGTATGTCGATTTTGAAGAAATCGAAGAATAACAAGTAGTAAATGAATAAAGATATATTGAAGAAGGCAGCGCCCTATTTTGCAGCGATCATCATCTTCCTGGTGATCACTTTCAGTTATTTCTCGCCACTGCTGGAAGGTAAGAAATTACAGCAGCATGACATTGCCATGTATAAAGGCATGTCAAAAGAGATCGTTGATTTCAGGGAAGCCACAGGTGAGGAACCCCTCTGGACCAACTCGATGTTTGGCGGCATGCCCGCCTGGCAAATTTCCGTGATCTACAGTGGTAATCTTATGCGGTATGTGGATGACCTGTTTACCCTGTGGCTGCCTAGGCCCGCCGATTATGTATTTCTTTACTTCCTTGGATTTTTCATCCTAATGCTTGTGCTGCGGATCAACCCATGGGTCAGCATCATAGGGGCGATCGCCTTTGCGCTATCGTCTTATTTCTTTATCATCCTGGGGGCCGGCCACACATCCAAGGCCCATGCCATCGGATACATGGCACCTGTCCTGGCAGGTATCATCCTGACTTATCGTGGTAAATATATTACAGGTGCCCTGATGACTGCTCTTTTCCTTGCCCTGGAGGTAAGGGCAGGACACCCGCAGATCACCTATTACCTGCTCCTCGTGGTACTGTTCTACGGGATCTATCAATTGATAAAAATGATACAGGACAAGCGGTACAACCATTTTTTCAAGGCGACCGGTCTGCTGGTTGCTGCAGCATTAATGGCGGTACTTACCCATGCTACCAACTTATGGGCAACCTATGATTATGGGAAAGATACCATGCGCGGAAAACCGGAGCTGACAAAAAACATGGAAAACAAGTCAGGAGGCCTAGATCGTGATTATATAACACACTGGAGCTATGGGATAGGGGAGACCTGGTCGCTGCTTATTCCCAATGTAAAAGGAGGCGCATCGGGTGTGATCGGGCAGCAAAAAGAGATGAAAGACATTCATGAAAGGGCACTGAAAAAAGCCGATCCGCGTTACCGGAAGGTGATTAGCCAGCAGGTTTCAGCTTATTGGGGCGATCAGCCGGGTACCTCCGGACCTGTTTATGTGGGTGTTATCGTGGTTTTTCTTTTTGTGCTTGGCATGTTTCTCGTGAAGGACCGTTTGAAATGGGTGCTTTTCGCGGCAACATTACTTTCTATCTTTCTTTCCTGGGGACACCATATGATGTGGTTTACCGACCTGTTCATTGATTATGTGCCGGGGTACAATAAGTTCAGGGCAGTATCCATGACCCTTGTCATTGCTGAACTCACCATTCCGATCCTGGCATTTATGATGCTTCACAAGATTGTCACCGAGCCGGACATCATCCGGGCCAATATGCGCCCGTTTCTCATATCACTGGGTCTGACAGGAGGCATTATCCTGTTATTCGCATTATTTCCTGCCTGGTTCTTCAGCTTTACCAGTGAGATGGAACAGAATTATCTGAGAACACTTCCTAACAATGCGGATAGCAGCCAGATCATAGAGGCATTTGAGAATATCGAACAGGTCAGGATAGCTATTTTCAGAGCAGATGCCTGGCGAAGCCTGTTATTTGTGGCCGCGGCTGCCGGACTGCTGTTTGTATTCGTATATCTCAAGATCAGCAAGGTTTGGTTTATCCTGGGGATCGCCATCCTGATATTGGTGGATATGGTCCTGATCGATCGCAGGTATCTTAATAACGATGATTTTATTCGTGCCCGGCAAGCCGATATGCCATTTACAGAGGGCCGGGCTGATCAGGTGATCCTCAGTGATCCGGATCCGGATTTCAGGGTGCTGGACCTCACCGTAAGCACCTTCAATGATGCCAGTTGTTCCTATTTTCACAAATCCATCGGGGGGTACCACGGAGCCAAATTGCAGCGCTACCAGGACCTTATTGATGAATACCTGAATGCCGAAATACAGGATCTGAGGACTTCGCTGCCGGGCCAGAATCCGGAGACCGTCATCCAGCAAATCCTAAAAAGGCAGAAGATACTCAACATGCTCAACATGAGATACATTATCGTGATGAAAGAGATGAGTGCTGTTCCCAACCGGAATAATTTTGGTCATGCCTGGTTCGTTAAAGAAATTGACCGTGTCAAAAGTGCCGATGAGGAGATTGAGCAGATCGGCGAGGTGGACCTGAAGGAAGTTGCCGTGGTGGATGAAAAATTCTCTGACAACCTGCCACAGCAGCCGATAGGAGGCGACACGGCTGCCACCATCAGCCTGAGAAGCTATGCTCCCAATAAGCTTGTTTATGATTACCGCTCCGCAACGAACCAGCTGGCGGTATTTTCTGAGATCTACTATGACAAAGGATGGAACGCCTACCTGGACGGAGAGCTGGTACCTCATTTTCGTGCCGATTATGTATTGCGCGCGATGTCACTTCCTGCCGGTGAGCACACGATCGAGTTCCATTTTGAACCCCGCGTCTGGAAGATCGGCGAAAAGATATCACTGGCAAGTTCCCTTTTGCTGATCCTTATGGTGTTGGGATCGCTGGCAGCCTGGTTTGTCAGGAAGCGCAAGGAAGAACCATCACAACCCAAGGCCTGATCCTGAACTCTACAGAAAATTCAAGATGGTTTGAAACGGGTTCTCATCATAACTTATTACTGGCCACCAGCAGGAGGTGGCGGTGTGCAGCGATGGGTAAAATTCGTGAAATATCTTCGGGAATTCGGATGGACCCCTGTGGTCTACACACCTGAAAACCCAGAAATACAAGTCAGGGATGAAAGCCTTCTGAAAGAAGTGCCCGAAGATATTGAAGTGATCCGAACCCCCATCAGGGAACCCTATACGCTTTATAAAACCCTTACCGGGAAGAAAGAGAATATCCAGACAGCTTTTCTTACAGAGAATAAAAGCGGGAACAGTTGGATGGAAAGGCTTTCCGTTTGGATCCGTGGCAACCTTTTTATTCCTGATGCCCGCAAGTACTGGATAAAACCTTCTGTTAATTTTCTTTCAGCTTATTTGCTGCAAAACCCGGTGGATGTCATCGTCTCAACCGGTCCCCCTCACAGTATGCATCTTATTGCGAAAAAGTTGAACCATAAATACAAATTACCCTGGCTCGCCGATTTCAGGGATCCGTGGACCAACATTGACTACTATGGCGAGCTCATGCTCGGAAAACGCGCCGACCGTATACATCACCGCCTGGAAAAGCAGGTCTTGAAGCAGGCTACGGAGGTTAGCGTGGTCAGCCCGGGTATGCGTAAGGATTTCAGTTCCATAGTCTCAAGGACCTATCAGGTGATCCCCAATGGTTACGATGCTTCGGATATGTTGGGGCTTAAGGAGTTGCTACCTGAAAGGGGTAAATTCATCATTGCCCATATCGGTTCGCTGACACCTACCCGCAACCCTGAAAACCTGTGGAGAGTCCTCGGTGAGTTGTGTAAGGAGAACGAAAGATTTCGTGAGGCATTAGAAATTCAAATCATCGGTAAAATGGATTACCGGGTGGCTGAATCATTGCGGGAAGCGGCACTGGATGACCGGGTGCAAAGTAAACCTTATATGCCCCATTCAGAGGTGGTAAAAGTCCAGCGGCTTGCCCATGTACTCTTACTGGCAGTAAACAATACACCCAATGCAAAACTGATTCTGACAGGCAAACTGTTTGAATATCTCGCCGCCCGGCGACCCATTATCTGCATAGGCCCTGAAGACGGCGATGCGGCGGGGGTGATATCCGAAACGAACAGCGGACGGACCTTCGATCTAAATAGTTATGATAGTTTGAAAGACCATATCCTGGATTTATATGAAGGGTTTGTGAAAGAAAAAGACCAAACCACAAAAGGTAATATAGAAGGATATGAGCGAAGGAACCTTACGAGAAGAATGGCTCAAGTATTGAATTCTTGTATCGCTTAACGGCAAGGATCTGGTTTACGAAATTCTTGATGTCATAGTTCTCGTCGTTGAGAACCCTGTATAACTCGCTAATCATCAATCTTTTCGTCTTTATCTGGCGTTTTTTCGCGATCTCATTGATAAATACATTGACCGCAATGGTTCCCTCCAGCACAACCTTTTCGGTGATGCCCGACGTAAAGAACCCTTTTCCGATCAGCAAGCCGAGCGTCCGGTTCCGGCTGAGGTCATTAAGTGCCGTCAGGCTGAAGTCACCAAATCCGCAATAGTTGAAAAGGGTTTCTTCTTTTCCGCCAAATTTACTGATGATGTACCTCATCTCATTTATCGCTTTGGTAAGTATCAGGGACCGCAGGTTGGGAGAATCAAAATGGGCATCCACAATGCCAACAATGATGGCATAAATATTTTTCAGGATACTGGCCAGCTCGACACCGGTGACATCAGTAGTATAATCGAGATAGATGGAAGTACCCTGGAATATCTCATCAAAAGCCTTGAAATAGCGATCTTTCTTGGAGGTCAGTGTAAATCCGGTTGGAAGGTTACCGATGATCTCCCGCGCGAAAGAAGGCCCTTTCATGCTGAAGATCTCATTTTCGATCAGCTTGGACAGGTTTGAAGGGATAGTCCGATGATCCACCCCAAACCCTTTCGCCAGGTTAACCACAAGCGACTTCGGATTGAAGAGTTCCTTGTTGTCATCCACATAATTTACCACGACATTGGAGGGGATACCCAGAAAGATAATGCCGGCATCTTTCAGGATCGCCTTGTCCATGGAGGCTTTCAGTTTGGGATGCAGTGTGATGTTAGGAAAATATTTGATGTTGATATGTTTGTCATTGATGGAGTTGACCACCTCCTTTTCAATGGATAGCAGGGTTACATCATAGTTTTTATGTATGCACAGTACATTGGCCATAGCTGTTGATATGGCGCCACTGCCTACAAAGACGATATTAAACTTCTCTTTCATTTTAACCTCAAGCTATTGCTAAACTAATTCAAAATATCACACCATCTGTAAGCATCTTGTACGTCATTTTCTGAGTTTAAGTTGCACCAGCAGTAAATTAACCTTATCGTTGATATCATCTGAAATTTTCAGCCAGTAGGCCGGCAAAGCGAAAACAATCGTTATCAGTGTGCTGCGGACAATGATATCAACAATATAGTTTGACAGGGCGGGAAGCAGCAGGGATACCCCGTAGGCAGCCAGTGAAATGACGATTAATAAAAGATATTTCCTGTTGAAGGGTTGCAAACCGAACTTTCTGAAAAGAAAAAGGAACTTGATGCCATTGAAGATCACTTTGGACAGGAGGCTTGCAATGGCTGCCCCTACGATACCATATATTGGAATAAGCACAATATTGAAAATGATGAGGCAGGCGGCGAAAAAAATAAGGGAGTATGAAAGAAAGCGATAATGTTTTGAGTTGACAATGATATGGGGATTGATACCAAGTGCCACATCCGTCAGGTTGGCCAGGCCGATAAACAGGATGACCCATTTACCGGGAAGGTACGCTTCGGAGATCATTTGAAATACATTATCAATGTTCCCCCAAATTCCGATAAAAAGCAGGAAGCCGATAAGGCTAAGACTTAAAGAGCTTTTACGATAAATAGAGGCAATGGTCTCCAGGTCGTTGGCTTTCCAGGCGTCAGCAATCACCACAGCGCTGATTTTGCCCATAGTGCGGAGCGGAATAAGGATAAGGGTCCCAAAATAAAAGGTAACGGTATAGATACCTGCGGCACTCAACCCTGCCAAATGGTTGATCATCAGGATGTCAATATTGAGAACCAGGACACCGCTGAAACTGGCCAGTATGCCAAAAAACCCAACATTGAACATTTCGCGCCTCAGATCCGGTGTGATGAATTTCCAGTCGGGCCGGATAAAAAGCTGTTTATGCCGGGCCAATGACCCGAACAGCCATACACTTGGAAATATAAGTGCAATAAGGTAAAGAAGAACGGTTTCATGGAAAGTGATGAAGTCATAAAAATAGGCGAGGATGACAATAAGAATAGCCAGTCGTTGTGCCACTTCCTTCACCATAATACCCTTGACGGCATTATACAACACCCGGTAGTAGGTGTCAAAGGTGTTGAAGAATAAGGTAAAAAAGATCAGCGGGACAACATAATAGAAATATTGGTCGAACAGCGCAGATTTTTCAACACCTCTTTCCAGGATAAAGGTTTTCAACGCGATATATATCGCCGCCGATAGCAGAAAACCTGCCAGTGAGACCAATAGGGACAGACTGAGAAAACCATGATGGCCCTTTTCCGGATTTCGAAAATGGGTAAAAAGCTTGATGGTCACCGCGTTGAATCCCAGGCTACCGAACATGGCGAAAAGGGTAGCGTAGGAAACAATGACCCTGAACAGACCCACCTGTTCGGTGGTCAGGGCACGGGTGTAGAGGATGGCAGTGATGACAAAGCCCAGAATTACCCCTATGTAGGAGTAAATTGTGCCGGCGATGCTTTGTTTACCAATCAAACCCACTTCGATACCTTTTATAGATCCTCATTCTTTCTTTTCATCACCATAAAAAGCCAGTAGGGCCGTTTTGGTGAAATAACTGCATTTAGCAAATCCAGCGTCGTGCTCATCGGGTTAAATTTATACTTGTACTCGAAATCATGTTCACAACGCGGACAAATTGATTTCCGCTTGTTTTCCGGTATCCAGTAATAAGGTATCCAGCTGATGGAGGGTGTGAATTTCCGTTTTAAAAATAACAAAGCAGGATGATAATATCTGACCTTTTTACCCGATACAAATGAGTCAACAAGTTCAAAGTCAGGGAACAGGGATGCCAGGTATTTTGCAGAAAAACTCCTCAGGTGATTTGGCCGGTTGTAAATGTAGCCGCATGATGAACACTTTATAAGTAATTTATCTGGATTTTCCCGGTTGGGTACGGTCAGAAAAAGATATTTACGTGTCAGACGCTTAAGTTCACCCAGCGTACCCATAAAAGTTTCTTCATCCAGGTGTTCCAGCAATTCACTCGAGAAAACAAGGTCAAAGTTACGATCAGGAAGGGGTATGTGATCTGCATTTGCCCGGATCTTTTTTGTATTGACGTAGGCAAGGGCAGCCTCGCTTCTGTCAACTCCGGTCACTTCGTATTTTTCGCCCAGTATATTGGTAATTAAACCATTGCCACAACCTATGTCCAGAATGGTCCTGACATCCTCCGGGATATGTTCCATTACTTTCCCGATTTTCTCATCAAGCTGTTCACGCCTGAAAGATTCCCAGTCAAATTTTTCATATATAACAGGATTATCCATTTGAATCAGGCATAGATTGAAATTAAGGTTTCCGCATCCTTCTTCCAGTTGTGTTTCTCAGCGACCTGCCGTTTACCATTCCGGGCAAGCTGCAGGACCAGGTCAGGGTTTTCGGCCAACTGCCGGATGCAGTCGGCCCAGGCTTCAGGATTGTTCCAGTCATAGATAAGGCCGCTCCGGGTCTCCTGTGCGATGCGCATGATCGGATCACAATCGGAGGCCACAAACGGTTTCCCAGCATACATGTATTGAAAGATCTTATGGGGTATGGTGGTGTCGGTGTGTTCACTTTTAACATGCGGGATAAGACAAACATCGGCTTCCCCGAAAAAATCCTGCATTTCTTTGAAATCTTTCCATCCCATAAATGAGACCCTATCACTTACGCCGTTTTCCTGTGCCAGTTTTTTTAGACTTGGCATATAAGAACCACTTCCCAGGATCCACAACCTGACCGGTCTGGGAAGATTCGCCAGGTATTTTAATCCCCGTATCACATATTGCAGTCCCCTGTGCTTGTTGATCCCTCCTGCATAGAGCAGGGTAAAATAATCAGCGTCAGGCTTTGCTTCCGGAAGTATGAAACGGGGTATGTTAAGGGTATTGGACACTACCGATATTTTACCCCGTTCAATACCTAAACTTTCCAGTCGCTCCTTTGCCTCTTCCACCACGACAATAATTCGGTTCGCTTTCCTACAATATTTCATCTCATACTTCCGCCATTGACGAGTGCTGGAGAGTAATTTTCCCAACGGGCTGTTGGTATGGGTTGCCATCTGCAACAGGGCAGGCCAGTTTTCATGCAGATCCAGCACAAGGGGGATATGAAACCGGTCGGCAAACTCGTGACCTACCCTTGCAAGTGGTAAGTCATGCACATGCAGGGCGTCAAATGAATCCTCCTTAAATAAGGACTGTAAAAAGGACCTCCAGAAATTGAAATAGAAAGGGAATTTCAAGGCACCAACACTTGATTTGTAGATGAATTTTCCAATAGGTTTGCGATGGATCGTAAGGTTTCCGTCTTGCTCCCTCTTTGCTCTTCCTTTCATGGTATAACAGGCGAGGTGTATTTCGTGTCCCGCCTCTGACAAGGCCTCAATCTCATTTTCAACCCTGATATCCGGTGGGAACTCATGGTCAAGCAGCATCAGGATTTTATTCATGATCAGTATTTATTATGACCTTACGGGGCCTAATCGCTGCACAAAAGTAAAAAATCCAAATCCATTTGATTGAAATGATTTCAACCGTCACTCAATGATGCGGTAGGTAGTCTTGGTCTTTTCTGCTTTGGAGCGAATGATGCTGGCATTCAGTTCAAACCCGATCAGGATGATGATAGAATTGTAGTAGAGCCACACCAACAGGATGATGATGGAACCGACAGAACCATACAACAGATTATAACGTGCAAAATTCTCAAAGTACATCTTGATCAATGTACCGCCTACCACGAAAAGACTGGTTGCCAAAATACTGCCGGGTGAGAAAAACCGGTATTGATTTTGTTCCCTGTCCTTGGGCTGCCCGAAATAATAGAGCATCGAGATACTGGTAAGGATGCTTAGAACAATGATCATCCATTGAAGCGTACGCAGGAAAAATACCGTAACATTACCTGACAGCAGGTTGTTATCCGATAATACTGTGATCGTCAGTTTGCCGAATGCCAGCAGTATCATAGCGACAGTGATCAGCAGGGAAATTGCTGTCATCATCAGTAACGCCTGTACCTTCTGTCTCCACCACGGCCACAGTTCCACCTCATGGTAACTTTGGCCGAAACCATCCAAAATGGCATCGATGCCATTGGTAGCAAAATAAATCGCCAGGACAAAAACCAATGAAAGCAGTCCGGTGGATGGCCGGCTTACGATCTCGACAATGGTGTTCTCGAGAATATCGTGTATTTCCTCAGGTATAATATTTTCCATCATCTCGAGCAGGTCAGCCTGGATATTTTCCGCAGTGACAATTGGGATCAGCGTAAATAGAAAAAGGATGAAAGGAACGATGGCCAGGAAAAAGTTGAAAGCGATTGCTGCGGCGCGATAGGTGATAACCCCTTTGAACAGCCCGTGGAAAAAGAAAGACAGTACATCATATAAGGGCATGCCGTTAAAACCGGGTAAAACGATAAAGCTGAGTTTCTTATGAAGCCAACGGTCCGTCCTGTCGATGATATCCTGAATGACTTTGGGTAAATTACTCACTTTTGGATACGGGTATTTTTACAGCTTTTAGGGTGAGGTCCAGGCTTTTGATCTGGTGAGTAAGGGCGCCGACAGATATATATTTCACACCGGTTTCAGCATATTCACGGATGTTATTTAATGTGATTCCACCTGAAGCTTCCGTTTCATATTTCTTGCCAATGATCTGCACAGCCATAAGCAGGTCATCCGGATCGAAATTGTCAAGCATGATCCGGTGTACTCCTCCTGTTTCCAGAACCGTCCGCAGTTCCTGGAAATTCCGGACCTCGATCTCTATTTTCAGGTCCCTTTCCGTTTTTTTCAGGTAATCCTGGGTGGCACGTATGGCATTTTCTATCCCACCTGCAAAATCGATATGGTTGTCCTTGATCATGATCATATCGTACAGCCCGAAGCGGTGGTTATGACCTCCGCCGATGCGGACTGCCATTTTTTCCACCACACGATTGACCGGGGTGGTTTTACGCGTATCCAGCACTTGCGTGTTCAACCCTTCCAGCTTGCGCACTACCCGGTAGGTGAACGTGGCAATCCCGCTCATGCGCTGAAGGAAGTTTAATGCTGTCCGTTCAGCCGACAGGATCGACCTGGCCGGACCATCTACTTCGAGAATTTGTTCTCCTTTTCGGACAATATTGCCATCCTTTTTAAAGAAACGGATCTTGAGTGATTTGTCGACCTGATGAAAAACTTCTGCAGCTACTTCGAGACCCGCAATAATGCCGTCTTCCTTTGTCAGCAATTCGGCTGAACCCTTTGCGTCGGGAGGAATAGTAGCCAGAGAGCTATGGTCTCCGTCACCGAGATCTTCCTGCAGGGCCAGCTTGACGATTTCCTGAATGGTCATGGTTATAGGTATGATTGACATTCAAAATTAATAAAATAGCAACGAAAAAGACCATGCAGTTTTGAGATATGTTACCTGTTTCCCGATTCATCTTACCTTTGGATGGACTAAAATTGTCTTCATGAATATTCTTATAACAGGTGCCAGCAGCGGTATTGGCTATGAACTCGCCAAAAGATTTGTTGACAATAAAGAAAACCAGGTGTTTGTTGTTGCCCGGCGCGAAGCGCGACTTAGGCAACTGATGGAGGAAACCGCTCATTCACCCGGGAAGATGGATTACCTCTGTTTCGACCTTGAGAAAGATGATGTTGTGCGCGATCTTCTTCCTGTTGTGATCGATCATCTCGGGAAAATAGATGTTTTGATAAACAATGCCGGATTGCTTATCAATAAACCTTTCGAACAACTTGTTGCCTTAGATTTTGACCGGATCTTTGCGGTGAATGTAAAAAGTGTATTTCTTCTGGTTCAGGCCTTACTGCCCCATTTCAATTCATCAGCACATATTGTAAACATGAGCAGCATGGGTGGGGTACAGGGAAGCGCAAAATTCCCGGGATTGTCTCTTTACAGTGCGGCTAAAGGGGCTGTTTCGATCCTTACGGAGTGTCTTGCCGAAGAGTTGAAAGAAAAGGAAATCCGTGTCAATGCCCTGGCGATAGGTGCCGTTCAGACAGAAATGCTTTCCCAGGCATTCCCGGGATACAAAGCCCCCCTCAGCCCTTCGGAGATGGCTGCTTTTGTAGCTGATTTCGCGGTCAGTGGACACCGGTATTTCAATGGAAAAATACTTCCTGTTTCCGTTTCTACTCCCTGATTGGTCGAAATGAGTAATTTTGCCTGCGGAAAATTTTACTGTTTTGAAAAATAAACTGGTCACACATCCGGGTGTCATCAACAAGATAGAACATGGCAGGGCCGAAATAACGGTTGTCACCCATTCTGCCTGTGCTTCCTGCGAAATAAAGGGTGTATGTTCCATAAGCGATACCAAGGAAAAGATCATTGAAGTCGATCTCGGCCCTGGTGAGAATTACAAGAAAGGTCAGCCGGTCACCGTTGAGATGAAAGCCTCACTGGGGCATTGGGCGGTACTACTGGGTTACTTTTTCCCTTTCCTTGTGGTCCTGATAGGATTGGTACTCTTTATTTCAGCAGGGATGGATCAGGGGCTGGCCGGTTTGTTATCCCTCTTGCTGCTGACTGTTTATTATGTCATGCTCTATTTCTCACGTGGTTTTCTTCGTTCCCGTTTCAGCCAGCAGATAAGCAAATAAACTGCAGGTATACAGGTTTTTAGCAATCCTTCCATTCCGCGCATCTGAATATTATCCCGGACAGGACATTTTAAATCTTTCTAAATTGTTGATATTGAATAATTTAGAATGGTTCTAAAATATTCCGTAAACCTCCTGAAATTCAGTAGGTTTTGCAAGCGGTTATTCTGGCAAGTAAAATCAGTCTCATGTAAAATGTTTAATATCAGATAGTTATACTCAGGATGGCTGCCCGCTGAATATATATTCATCTATTTAAATATTTTAATTTTGTGAGTCACCCGGAAAAGGGGTGAATAAACTCAATAAGTTCTAAAACAGCGTGTTGTGGATAATGTAATCATCATATCGATGGCGGCGTTAGGGGGACTCGGATTGGTTGCGGCAGTCGTTCTATATTTTATCGCCAGCAAATTCAAGGTATTTGAGGATCCGAAGATCGACCTGGTTGAAGATGCCCTTCCAGCTGCTAATTGCGGCGGTTGCGGATATCCTGGATGCCGGGCCTTTGCCGAAGCGACAGTGAATGCTGCATCTGAAAAGAAAAGTCTGGAAGGATTAAACTGTCCTGTGGGAGGAAACGATGTAATGCAGAAATTAGGCGATATCCTGGGATTGGAAGTGGAAGCAACCGATCCGCTTATCGCTGTTGTCAGGTGTAACGGATCCCACGCGCATACACCCGCCAAGGTGAAATATGAAGGCGCCTCATCCTGCGCTTTTGCCCATGCACTATTCGCAGGTGAAGGAGGATGTCAGTTCGGATGCCTGGGAGAAGGGGATTGTGTATTGGCCTGTGATTTCGATGCCATACATATGAATCCCGAAACCGGGTTACCGGTTGTTAACGACAATTGTACCGCTTGCAATGCCTGTGTGGAGGCCTGCCCGAGGGACATCATCGAACTGCGTAAAAAAGGACCCAAGGACCGGCGGATATTCGTCTCCTGCATCAACCAGGAAAAAGGGGGGCCGGCAAAGAAGAATTGCGAGGTGGCCTGTATCGGATGTTCTAAATGTTTGAAAGAGTGTAAATTCGATGCCATCACCATAGAGAATTTCCTGGCCTATATTGATTTTGAGAAGTGTACGCTCTGCCGTAAGTGTGTGGATGTGTGTCCGACCAATGCCATTCATGAGATCAACTTCAGGCCGAGAAAACCAAGACCGGAGAAAGCGCCGGGTGCAGTACCCCGTAAACAGGCACCTTCTCCATCCGCGGGCAGCAAACCATCGGAAGCGGCAGAAACGGATGTCGCGGTAGCAGAGAAGCCAAAAAAAGAGGAAGCGGGACCAAAAGACAACCCTAAAGAATAATTGAACCGTATGGGAGCTCTGAAAACATTCGCCCTTGGGGGCGTTCATCCACCGGAAAATAAGTTATCAGCAAATGTTCCGATAGAAGTTTTGCCTGCCCCGGAGCAGGCCATCATTCCCCTGGGTCAAAACCTGGGTGCACCGGCGAAAGCCATCGTCAAAAGGGGAGATAAAGTTAAAGTCGGACAACTTATTGCGGAAGCCAGCGGATTCATTTCTGCCAATATCCATGCGCCGGTATCGGGAACAGTCTTTAAACTGGATAATGTCATTGACAGTTCGGGCTTTAAGCGACCGGGGATAGTCATCAAAGTGGAAGGTGATGAATGGGATGAAAACATAGACAGGTCGGAAGAGCTGGTAACCGATATCAGCATGGCACCGGAGGAGATCATTGAGAAGATCAAACAAGCCGGACTCGTGGGTATGGGGGGTGCTACTTTTCCCACCTATGTTAAATTAATGCCACCACCTGGAAAAACAGCTGATTACCTGATCATCAACGGGGTGGAATGTGAGCCCTACCTTACCAGTGACCACAGGCTGATGCTGGAGAAGGGGCCCGAGATCATTATCGGTACCCGGCTGCTCATGAAAGCGCTAAAAGTGACAAAAGCGATCATCGGTATCGAGAGAAACAGCTTATCAAAGCCGTTTTGAACAGGGAAGTACCGTCAGGTAAACTGCCTATCGAAGTGGGATGTGTTGTGCAAAACGTGGGAACCGCCTTCGCCGTGTATGAAGCGGTACAGAAAAATAAACCCTTGTTCGAACGTGTGGTGACCGTCACCGGAAAAGGCTTGAAAAAGCCGTCAAATTTCCTGGTACGTATCGGTACTTCCGTGCAGCAGCTCATTGATGCGGCGGAAGGTTTGCCAGAAGATACCGGAAAGGTCATCAACGGAGGACCGATGATGGGTAAAGCCCTCACTACACTTGAGGTGCCCGTTGTAAAAGGATCTTCAGGTATACTGATTATGCCCGGCGAGGAGTCGTCAAGAAAAATGGAGAGCCCCTGTATCCGGTGTTCAAAGTGTGCCACTGCATGTCCGATGGGACTGGAACCTTATCTGCTCTCCCGGCTTTCCAAATTGGGTAAATATGACCGGGCGGAAAATGAACTTATTATGGATTGTATAGACTGTGGTTCCTGCCAGTACACCTGTCCTGCCAACATACCACTCCTTGACTT
>JARRQC010000003.1:0-30302 GCA_037382165.1 bacterium
AGGTGTCACATTGATGGTCTGGTTGGTTTCCTGACCGGCCAGGGATGGGTCCGGTGGAGAGGAGGACCAAAGCCATGAAAAACCTGTTCCTCCATTCGCAGAAAGTGTTGCCGTTTCATTGATACAGATATTCTGATCTGCCCCTGCATCGGCAACCGCCTCGCTGAGGGTCACAAATGCCGTATCTGTATCTAAATTGGTACAGTTGTCCGAGGCTTCCATAAAGTAGTAGGTTTCCACGGAGGGATAGACCCAGGGTTGTACAGAATCCTGTTTCCCAGTAAGCGAAGGGTCATTCGGATCAGATGTCCACCAAAAATTCTGTGCGCCGGGGCAACTGCCCTCAAGCTGTACACTATCCTGGTTACACATGGATTTATCCGGACCGGCATCCGCAACCAGGTCGGGTACTACCACGATGGCGGTATCCGAAATACTTTGACCACAGGTATCCGATATGACAACGGGGACAACAAAATAATCATCACCGGAGGGTGAATATTGCACGTTAGCTGTTTTCTTACCTATCGTATACCAATCGTATTCAAAGGGGCCCACTCCCCCCATCAGGTTTCCGAAACCAAGTGTAATGGCATCTTCACAAGTCGTTTCAAAAACCAAACTGGTATCTACCATTGCAGGCAGGTCAGAAATTTTAATGAAGGTAGTGTCAGGCGTACCAAAACCACACATTACAGAATTGAAAATGATCTGTACATCTTCCACACCTTCTACTTCTGTATCATAGAATGTCCTGATCCTGAGCGAGTCAGACCTTTCACCCGCCGGAATGTTGATGGTGTCACCGGGATAGGTACCCAGGATCTGATAATCTACATTTTCGGTAGCAGAACCTTCCACCCTGTATGGAATCTTATAGTCTGAATTTCTTACTGAACCGATTTCAAAATGGATGATTGCTTCATGGTTGTTACAACTCTCGTAAAGCAATGTATCGATAGTGGGATGGCTAAATTCTGTTTCGTCGAATACGTTACCCGGGTCAAAGCTTCCCTTTTCAAGAAAAACTCCTGTATCGTAAGCGTTATCACTGGCATCCCCGATAGCCAGTTTGATATGATACCATTTACAGGGTTGAACCTCATTATCGGCTTCCATAGGTACCGTATAGGCATCGAGGGCAAATTGATCAAAGCTGCTCGCAGACTGGTCTCCATTATCAATCAACAGATAGCAGTTGGGGCCGCTTCCCGGAGGGGGCTGACATGCAGCATCCTGGTCACCACAGTTCAATGTACCGATCGAGACAGCCTGGTTGGTTCCCGGAATCTCAGCAATGTTAACCGCATCGTTGGAATAAGGTCCGTTGATGCCTGGTCCGCTGAGAAAAAATCCGAATACATCGGCAAACAGAGGAGATACCCATTCATGATATTCTTCCGATCCAAATGAGAAGTTGAATTTAACAGAATCTCCGGAAGGTTTAAAATCAAATTCTATCACACAAGCATCATTGATGGAGCTTCCACCTGCTTGCTGCAAATCTGAATCAGATCCCCCGCCTGTCGCACCATTCAGATAACCACTGCAGGTATTTGACTGGTCCTGGTCTCCCGCCCTGCCCGAGGACATAACGATCCCCTGTGGACGACTGAATCCAAAAACATAACCACTGGTAAAATAACCAACTGCTACTGGGTTACCTTTAAAAGTGACGTTCTTATATTGCGAAGGGCTTACTCCATCCAGAAAAACCTCCTTGATCAGGTTAACCACCTGCAAAGAATCCTCACACTGGGTGATTTGTAAATCAAACTGGGCGCGAGCCTGAAAATGACTCACTCCCAATAAAATAAAAATCAATACCAATGCCTTCAAACTGTAATTTCTTCTCATGTCCGGTATTATGTATTTCGGGTAATGTGCAAAAGTAACATTTAACCTGATATGTGACAAAGCAAAAGGGCAGTTAGTTGCAATTTACAATCCAATCTATCGACATATAAAAATCAGGTAGTCTGGCTAATAAACAACCCGGGGCAAGTTGACAAGGTATTTAAAGTATGAAGTGTTTGAATCAGTATCCTCTTGGGAATTCTTCGGTTTAAAACTCCTTGAACCTGCGGGATAAAATGCAGGGAACCTGTCTTCGAAGAGACCGGTATTACCGCGTTTGATTTCAATGTTTCTTTAACTTATGAAAATAACGCTATAGAGATTCAATCTCGACGATTTAATGTATTATGGCTAATTTTGCGGTGACGATGAGTAAAAAATACAGACACCTGTTTTTCGACCTTGACCGAACACTTTGGGATTTTGATTCTTCAGCAAGAATGGCTTTTGATGAAATATACCTGAAGTTCAATCTCAATAAAAAAGGAATAGAAGGTGTTGGAGATTTTATTAAAACCTATACAAGGCATAATGAACATTTGTGGTCCCTTTATCGCGAAGGCAAAATCACGAAGGAGTTGCTCAGGAGCGAAAGGTTCAGATTAACGCTATCAGAATTTAAGATCGATGATGATATTCTTGCGGAATCCATTGGTAATGAATATATTAAAATAAGTCCGCTGCGGGTTGCTCTTTTCCCTAATGTAGTTGAGATTCTGGGTTATGTGCGCCAAAAATACAGTATTCACCTGATTACAAATGGCTTCAGTGAAGTTCAGGATGTGAAACTAAGATCTGCCGGATTGGGTAAATTCTTTCATTCAATAGTCACCTCTGAAGAAGCGGGATTCAAAAAACCTGATCTCCGGATATTTGACTATGCTTTCTTGAAGTCAGGCGCCAGGGCTCAGGAAAGCATAATGATCGGGGATGATCCTGAGGTAGACATATTGGGCGCTAAACGTGCCGGAATGGACCAGGTGCTCTTTGACCCTCATGGAAAATATGTTCAAAATGGGAGTACCTATTACATACGTGATCTGATTGAATTGAAAGAAATTGTCTGATATTTTCCCGCTGGAATCTTCTGTGCAATCTCTGCTGCGTGAAATATTTCTCGCTGAGGGCGCGGAGGGACACAGATTGAATTAACCCCCAATCTTCTGCGAATTTCTGAGATCTTCTGCGTTCCTCTGCACTTTTTTCTGCGTGCCTCTGCGTGAATCTATCTCTCATCGACAGGCGCAAACACAAATAATGAATCCCTATTGAAAATGTGCAATTACCGTTTGTCTCGCCCTCACTTTTTGTCCCATTTTGACGTCGACCTTGACATTAACCGGCAGGAAAAAATCTACCCGGGAACCGAATCGTATGATCCCCATTTCTTCGCCCTGATTGACCTTGTCACCCGGCTTTGCATAACAAATGATTCTTCTGGCCATAATCCCGGCAACCTGACGGATAAGCACATCCTGTCCCGGACTTTTTTCCAACACTATGCTGGTACATTCATTCAATTCGGAAGACTTGGGATGATGTGCGATAAGAAACCTGCCGGGATGATATTTTGAATATTTTACCTCACCGGTAAAAGGATACCAGTTTACATGGACATTGAATGGCGACATGAATACCGAGATCATGAGACGTGAATCATTGAAAAATTCGGTCTCCTGTACTTTTTCAATGGCAACAACCTTGCCATCGGCAGTGGAGACGATATGGTCACCCCGGTTGACAGGCCTTTTCGGAACCCTGAAGAAAAGAATCACCCAGGTAAGTATCAGCAGGAGACCGGTAAGCAAAACATACCTGAACGTTGGGTATGGAACATAATTCTTGATAAGTAACCATGAAACCACAACCAGTAAAAGTGTTATGATAATAATAATGGTTCCTTCCCTATGTATTCTCATGGTTAAAACAGGTTTACATAAACAAATATAAAAGGCACAGCAAATATAGTCGCATCAAACCGATCAAGCACACCACCATGGCCAGGAAGTAATATACCCGAATCTTTGACTCCGGCTTCCCTCTTCAACATCGATTCCGTGAGGTCACCAAGTGTTCCGGTAACTACAGTTATAACCGCAATCATCATCCAGTTTTCCAGACTTATCTGCTGATAAAACAGGGAAAGTACATAGGCAGCCAATAAAGCAAAAATCAATCCTCCAATACTGCCCTCCCATGATTTACCCGGAGAAATACGTTGAAAAAGTCGGTGCTTTCCAAAAGCAGATCCGACCAGATAAGCAAAAACATCACTTGACCATATGATCACGAACAATCCAATCAGTAAACCGCTGAAATAGCTATCAGAGAAACGGGTAAGAAAAAGTGCGTTCATCAGGCCAAAGGGTAAGGCGATATACATCCATCCACTCAGGAAACTGCCTATCCTTTTCCAGGAGTTCTCAAATCGGTTAAAAAGCTCAAAGACCAATACCAGAGGAAAAGTAAGCAATATCAAAAATGCAAATCGAATGTCAAGGTATCCGAGACCTATTAACCCGGTGATACTGTAGTTGACCAGACCAAGGACGTAATAAGGAACGGCTGATTTTCGGCTTGTACCTTTTGCCCTGATGAGCAGGAATTCATTCATCGCCAGGCCACAAAAAGCAAATAACAAGACAAAAAAGGCTAAATGATGAACGATGATAGAACCGATAACAGCAACCAGGAAAAATATCCCGGTAATCGTCCGTATATAAATATCTTTCAAAAAGACAGGTTGAGAATATGATCGGTAAATATAAGAAAACAACAAATTATGACCGGTAAAAGAAATTAAAGTGAACTGGCTAACTTCCGGTCGTAAAATTTTATCGCAATGGAAATTCAGGTAACAAGAAATTGAACCTATTGATTATCGACCATAAAAACAAACAATTCACGGGGGCCGTGTGCACCCATGACAAGTGTCTTTTCAATATCTGCTGTTCTGCTTGGTCCTGTAATGACAGTAATTTGTGATGGCAATTTTCCATTATATTTCATCCTTATGCCATGCAGTGCTTCCTTTAATTCAGATACTACCTGGGAAGTACTCGAAATGACAATATGGGTCTCGGGATAAACCATCATACGCCTCCCAGAGTGCAAAGCTGATGATACCATGACACTGCCAAATCGGGCCACAAGAAATTCACATTGTGTTACCCCGGGGAGTTCATCATCCAAAGGAGCCGCTTCAGTGTTAATGGCTATCCCATGTTTTGAAAAGAAAGCAATCAATTGTTCATCTAAAACAGAAATGGCCTTCCATTTCTTTTGTTCCATCAGAATCCTGAGATTTTCTGCGATGGAATCCTCATTTTCACAATAAATAAAACTTCCTCCGGCATTTTTTAACTCCTGGACGAATTGAAAAACAGGTTCGTCTTTTAACTTTTCGTATACCGGGGTGCTGAAGTCAACATCCTTAAAGGGGTTTTCAGGCGTGGAAATAAGCGCATTACGAACCTTTTTAAGGATTTTTTCCTTTGTGGTGCTTTCTTTAATTCCCGTTAAGGTGGGAGACTTTTTTGCCATCTTGTAGTTCAGGAAATTAGTTAAGAAACTTATCTCCTTGTTTTTCTTATTTCACTTCCGGAGCAGGTTCCTCAGCTTCCTTATCCTTCGACGCTGTTTTCTTTTCCTTGGATTCCCCATCTGGCTTATCTTCAGCGTCAGGCTTTTTATCATTCTCTTTGGAGAAATTTATATTCTCTTTTTTAGTGGAGGCCGTTATGCCCGGTAATTCGGGTTCCATTTCCTTCAGTAGGTTAAGTGGCTCTCCCCAGGCACGCTTTCCGAAAATTTCCTCCAGATCATCGCTGAAGATCACCTCCTTTTCGAGTAGTTTTTGAGCCAATTTGTCCAGACCACTCCTGTTTTCAGTTAATATCTTAATAGCGCGTTTATAGCATTTTTCCACCAGTGACCTCACCTCCTTATCGATCACCTCATTGGTCTTTTCGCTAAAAGGCTTACTGAAGGCATAATCCTGTTGTCCGGTTGAATCATAGAAACTGATATTACCGATCTCTTTACTAAATCCATAATAAGCCACCATAGCGAAGGCCTGTTTCGTCACTTTCTCAAGGTCATTCAGGGCTCCGGTTGACACCTTACCGAATACCACCTGTTCCGCAGCGCGTCCACCCAGTGCGGCGGTCATCTCATCCACCATTTGTTCTATGGTGGTGAGTTGTCTTTCTTCCGGCAGGTACCATGCTGCACCGAGTGATTTACCGCGTGGTACGATGGTAACTTTCACCAGGGGATGTGCATATTCCAGCAACCAACTTATCGAGGCATGACCCGCCTCATGAAAAGCGACTACCTTTTTCTCATTGGGAGTTATGATCTTGTTCTTTTTCTCCAGTCCTCCAATGATCCTGTCGATGGCATCCATAAAGTCCTGCCGGGTAATGTTCTCATGATCAGCACGTGCGGCTATCAATGCGGATTCATTACATACATTGGCGATATCTGCACCTGAGAATCCGGGTGTCTGTTTGGCCAGAAAATCTATATTCACATTGGAACTCAGTTTCAATGGGCGGATGTGTACTTTAAATATGGCCTTGCGTTCTTCAAGATCAGGAAGCTCAACATGGATCTGCCTGTCAAACCTTCCTGCACGCATGAGGGCTTTATCAAGTATATCCGCACGGTTGGTTGCTGCCAGCACAATAACACCAGAGTTAGGTGTAAACCCATCCATTTCTGTCAGCAACTGGTTCAGGGTGTTTTCTCGTTCATCATTGGCGCCGGTGATCGGATTCTTCCCCCTGGCACGACCGATAGCGTCGATCTCATCGATGAAAATGATGCTGGGTGACTTCTCCTTGGCCTGTTTAAAAAGATCCCTCACCCTGGATGCACCTACCCCGACAAACATTTCAACAAAATCGGATCCTGAAATGGAGTAGAAAGGCACATGGGCTTCTCCTGCAACAGACTTTGCGAGAAGTGTCTTTCCCGTACCCGGAGGGCCAACAAGCAGCACGCCCCTGGGAATTTTACCACCCAGTTTAGTATATTTTTCAGGCGTCTTCAGAAAATCAACGATTTCCTTGATTTCAACTTTGGCTTCTTCGAGTCCCGCAACATCCTGGAAAGTAATATTTACACTGGTATTTTTATCGTATACCTGGGCTTTTGATTTGCCGATATTAAAGATCTGGCCACCTGCCCCACCGCCTCCACGGCTCATCATCCGCATGAAAAAGAACCATATGCCTACCAACAGCAGGATAGGAAATACCCAACCCAGGATTTCCCCAAAATAGTTAGGTCTCGATTCGGTTTCGACATAAATGGGGTCCTGCATACCGGATTGTGCTTCCTCAACCTGTTCGATAAACTTTTCCGGTGAAGAAACCTCGTAAATAAATTGTGGTGCGCTTCCTCCAAGTGTCTTACTTTTCTGGAGGTCCTTGTATTTTTCTTCCGTCAACAATTCGGGACGAATATAGATCTCAGCAGTTTCCTTGTTGACAAGGACGATCTTTTGAATATCGCCTTCTTCAAGCATTTGCAAAAGATCGCGGGTATTCGTTTTTTCGGCACCATCACCCCAGTTCATGAATTGTATCGCTATGAAGACGACTGCAAGCAATCCATAGATCCAATAGAAATTGAATTTGGGCTTCTTCCCGTCATTCTTATTCCCTGACAGGTTGTTGAAGAGATTCTTGTTCTCTTTATTTTCCTGTTGGGTATTATTATCTTTATTTTCTTCTGCCATTGTGTCTCAAGTATTTAAAAATGCATGATGTCACGTATTATTTTTGTAATTCCTGACATCAGCATCCGCCCACAAATCCTCTAATTGATAGAAGGTCCTGATATCCTCCAGGAAAATATGTGCCACAACATCAACATAGTCTATCAAAATCCATTCCGAATTTTCATACCCCTCCTTGTTAAACGGTTTTACACCACAAGTTTCCCTGACATTATGAACGACATTCTCATAAATGGCATCAACCTGGGTCTTTGAAGGAGCATGGCAGATGACAAAATATTTTGAAACAGCATGTGTAAGTTTGGTCAGGTCAAGGCTTACAATGGACTTCGCCTTCTTATCCTGCATGGAAGCCACTACCGCAGCAAGTACCTGACCTGTATCATCGTGAACAGCTGTTTTACTCATACTTTAATTCATTCGTTACCAAAACCCTCTGCAAAATTAGTTAAATTAAGGATTAAACGTTTTTTCTAGAGATTAGGGAAACCATCTCAATTTGTATTTTTGAAACTTCTCGTTAGTTCTATTGACCTATCTGAACAAGATGGATTACCATATCATACATATTCCTGTCCTCACATCAACAAATGAATACATGCAATTGTTGCTCGACGACAGGGAATATGACGAAGGATTGATCGTATCCACTGAATTCCAGCAAAAGGGTAAAGGGCACGGAAACAACCAATGGGAAAGTGAAAAAGGCAGTAATTTGCTTTTCAGCCTGCTTTTAAAACCTGCTTTTATAGAACCCTCAGACCAATTTGTGTTGACAACATGTGTTTCCATGGCCTTGGTGCGAACTTTGAAAAAATGGATTGACAACCTTCCGGTAACTATCAAATGGCCGAATGATATTTATGTGGGAGATAAAAAAATATCAGGCATTTTGATGCAGCATACGATCCGTGGTAACCGGATAAAATATTCCATCGCCGGTATAGGGCTGAATGTAAATCAAAGATCATTCTCAAAAGAGATTCCCAATCCCGTTTCCATTGCCCGGATCACAGGTTCTCCGGTAAACCGGCAACAGGTGATGAATGACCTTCTTGGAGAGATCAAAACGAACTATGAGACATTGCCTTCAGCGGCCCAAAGAGAGGCATTGCATGCAGGGTATTGCAACAGCTTATACCGGTATCAGGAGTGGTCGATGTTTAATGATGGTAAAACATTCAAAGCAAGAATAACCGGCATCACAGCTTTCGGTCAGCTTATCCTTGAAAAGGATAACGGCCGGAAAAGCACTTATGGATTTAAAGAAGTGGAGTTGCTGGTATGAAGTAATGCCCTATTTGGCAAAAACGCCATTCAGTTTATCTGCCATGACATTGACCAGGTTTTCAAAAGGCTTCCTGGCGATCATAGCCATCATGGGGTTGAGGTCGGCATCAATTTCCACAATTCCGGTAGTATTTTGTTTTTCTATCTCACTTTCAAAAAGTTTGATCACGAGATTAAAACTGATGGGTGTTTTGCCTTCCGGAACAACCTCAATCGTATGATAAGGATCTTTTTTTGCATATTTCAGGGTAAGGGTTGTCATTCCCTGAATGGTGAAAGTGCAAGATTCAGTATCTGAATGCCAATCCGTTACCTGTTCCGGCATTAATGATTGGAAATTATTGAAATCGCTTAAAAATTGAAAAACTTTTTCCTGCGTAGCATGTAAAGTTTTCGGGTCGCCGGTAAATCTCATGGTATGAATATAAATAAAATTTACAATCAGGCGATAACGGAATCACTCCAGCCTTGCGGGTCTGTCTTCCATTCCAGGAGAGAATCGTGGTCCTTTTCAGAAATATAGTTCTTTTCGACAGCCTCTGAGATGAGCGTTTTATAATCCGAGAGGGTTAACAGCGGGCAGTTGTGCTTTTTGAAATTGGAATCTGCAACAGGCAATCCATAGGTAAAAATGGCCACCATACCCTTCACTTCCGCTTCCGCTTCCCTTAGCGCGGTGACAGCATTGAGGCTACTTTTGCCCGTCGATACAAGGTCTTCAACGACAATGACTGACTGCCTTTTATTCAGTACCCCCTCAATTCGATTGGTCATTCCATGTTCTTTCTTCGAAGAGCGGACATATACAAAGGGAAGGCCTAGTTCCTGCGCTACGAGCACACCCTGGGGTATGCCGGCGGTAGCCACACCTGCAATCACATCAATGTTGCCAAAATTATCCTGAATGGCCTTCGCCAGCTCCTGTCGGATGAAGGTCCTGATCTTTGGATAGGAAAGCGTTTTCCGGTTGTCACAATAGATCGGGGAACGTAAACCGGAAGCCCATGTAAACGGCCTGGCAGCATTGAGCTGGATGGCTTTGATCTGCAGCAATGCGTCCGCTATGCGTCCCGCTGTCTCCGGATTGTAAATCATTCCGCAAACCTAAAGAAAAATCAATTGCACTGCCCACCGCCTGATCGAATTTTTCAGCGAGGCATATTTCCTCATTGGCCGTATCTTTGCCCACTGCAGTTATTACTATGCGAAAACAAAAAAAGTTACCTGAACATATTTATAATAACCAGCTCAGGCTGAGCATAGGTGAGTCTGGCCAGTCCACTCCGGGAGCTTTGATAATCAAGGTAAAGGACAAGAAGGAACTGGAAAAATGCATCCGAAATTTTCAGGATGAAAAATACAGTCACGATGTCATGATTCACGGGTACGCTACCCCTCTTTTATACGAAGATATTCGGTCTTTCTTTTCCTTCCTGCTTGCCGCGGGAGGTGTGGTTAAAAACGATGCAGGTGAATACCTGTTTATCAAACGGCATGGCATCTGGGATCTGCCCAAAGGAAAAGTACATAAAAACGAAACCGCAGAGGCGGGAGCTATGCGGGAGGTCGCCGAAGAAACCGGAATAGAAAATCTTAAGATCAAAGTCAGCTTACCTTCTTCCTATCACATATACAAGCTAAATGAATCATTTATTTTGAAAGAGACCCGGTGGTTTTTGATGCATACCACAGGAAAGGGAATATTGACACCTCAAAAGGAAGAGGACATTACAAGTGCCGAGTGGCTAAACAGGGAGCAAGCATCCGCTGCACTTGCCGGATCTTACCGGTCGCTGGAGGAAACGCTTGGTTACTGGTTTAGGGATTAGTACCTTTATCCTATCTTTACAGAGTCATTTACATCATCAGATTATGGAAAGAATAGCTGTGTTTCTTTCGACCGGATTATCATTGCGATCGGGATCAATGCCGAAAAAAAGCATATGTTCACGGTCGAACAAAGAAAGGACTGGATTGAAAAAGTGTTTGCCGATGATAAAAAAGTATGTGTAGAGACTTATGAGGGGCTGACCATTGATTTCTGCAAAGAACAGGGAGCCCAGTTTATTCTTCGGGGGTTACGCACGGCTGCAGATTTTGAATTTGAACGAGGCATCGGACAGGTAAACCGTAAACTTGATCCGGGTATTGAAACGATCTTTATGCTGACAGAAGCACAATATACGCCCGTAACTTCTTCCATTGTCAGGGACGTCATCCGTCACGGGGGAAAAATTGAGGGATTGGTTCCATCCGTCGTGGTCAATCAAAAATTGTAGGACTGGCATGTCAGGTCCCATAACCAAAAAATCTTTCGGCTGCAAGGCCATCCGTTTACAGATGATCTGCCCAAATAAAATTACATCCTTCAGCATTCTGCTGTTTGCAATCATGGCATTTCTCCCCTTTCAATTAATGTCATTACCGGTAATTGTTACAGGTCATGCAGATCAAATGCCCAATAAACTGGTGCGATTGATCGTCTATTCGGATCAGTTTTCAAAGCTGGAAAAGACCATTGCTTCAACTTACACCAATGAATCCGGGGAATTTGATATGGAAGTGGATATCCCCGAAACCACTTTCGCCTTCCTGGCTTTGGAATTGAAGAAAGGAGAGTTTTACCTCAAACCGGGCGCCACGTATTCCTTCTTTATCCCTTACGATACAGTCAGGCAACGGGGTTCCGTTTTTGACGAGTTGCCGCTCCGCTTTACACTTGAATCCGAAGACGAAGGATTAAACCGGATGATCGGTGAGTTTAACCAGTCGTATAATGAGTTTGTCATCTCCCATACAAACAGGATTTACAGATCGCGTGACAAGACGCTGGTGCTGAATTTTGCAAAAGCCCTTACAGACAAGTATGCATCCGAAGGGGAACCATATCTGCTGGATTATATGAAGTATACGATCGCTTCACTGGAATGGGTGAGTAAAATTAAAAATGAACAGGAAATACTTGAGGCTTATTTCGATCCGGACGATCCGGTACTTTACAAAAATATCCAGTATACTACCTTTTTTACCGATTTTTTCAAGGCCATGTTTGGCAGCACCCATTTGTTTAATTATGATGATATGACGGCCGCCATCAATTCGGAGAAGGGATATGTCAACGTGGAAAAGCTGCTGAACAGATCAGAAAGGCTGTCAAAGTATCCGGAAGTTCGTGAACTTGTTGCCTCCCTCCTCCTGGCGAAGAAATATTACAGCCCTGATATTAGAAAGGATAAAGTGCTATCCATCTTCACCGAAATTGAAGACAAAAGTGTCTTCCCGAATGTAAAATTAACCGCACGCAATTACAGAAAGAAACTGACCCATCTTGAATACGGATCCCCTGCCCCACCTTTCCGGTTAAAGGATGCAGAGGGTGCTTACACAACCCTTGCTCATTTTGAAGGTAAATTTGTCCTGCTAAGCTTTCAAAGGGCCGATTGCCCGCTCTGCCTCGACTATATGAGCGACCTTGATGCGCTGACCAGGGAATTCAAAGGTGAACTCCAGGTATTGACACTCGTCGATGAAGAAGGATTCCGGGAAACGGTGGAATATGCCAGGCTCCGCTCATTTGACTGGCCTATCCTTACTATCGGCAAGCAGATCCTTGTGCTTGAAGAATATAACATCAGGGCTTACCCGGCCTATGTCATCATTAACCCCGACAACACCATTGCCACTGCCAATGCACCCCTGCCGGAGGAGGGACTCAGCTTCTTCATCCGGCGGTTCAGAAATCAATATCAACGCTACAAAGAGGGTAATACCGGGGAATAAACGATTACCTGATCAATAGATCAAATCCATTAACTTTGCAGCCCGTAAACTCAGTTCAATAAGTTTATTGGAATAATTATTGTTGAACTACTTTTCTTAAGATAAGAACACATGATCAAAATACTTCGCAATTTACTTGGTGACAAATCTAAACGGGACCTCAAGGAGGTTAATCCCTACGTGGATAAGGTCAAACAGGCCTATGAAACGATAAAAACGTTAAGCAACGACGAACTTCGGGAGAAGACCATTGAATTCAAGAGAAAGATCGCTGATGCCATAGCTGATGAAGAGTCGCAGATTTCCGCCATCAAAAAGCAGATCGAAGAGAATCCGGGCATGGATATCAATGAAAAGGAGAAGCTCTACGAACAGATCGACAGCCTTGAAAAGGAAAGTTATGACAAAACGCAGAAAGCCCTAAACGACATATTGCCGGAAGCTTTTGCCGTAATGAAGGACACCGCCCGGCGCTTCAAGGAAAATGAGAAAATAGAAGTTACCGCCAATTCATGGGATGGCCAGCTGGCTGCTACCATGGAAAATGTGAACATTGAAGGCGGTAAAGCCTATTACGACAACCAGTGGATGGCCGGAGGCAACCTGATCACCTGGGACATGGTACACTATGATGTGCAGCTGATCGGCGGAACAGTACTGCACCAGGGAAAGATTGCTGAAATGGCAACCGGTGAGGGTAAAACGCTGGTTGCCACACTGCCGGTATACCTGAACGCACTCACCGGTAAGGGGGTGCATATGGTGACCGTCAATGACTACCTTGCCAAACGTGACTCCGAATGGATGGGTATGTTGTATATGTTTCATGGACTGAGTGTCGATTGCATCGATAAGCACAAACCCAATAGCATTGAGCGAAGGAATGCCTACCTGGCGGATATTACTTTTGGAACCAACAATGAATTCGGCTTTGATTACCTGCGTGACAACATGACAGGTAATCCGGAAGAACTCGTACAGCGCCCGCACAATTATGTTATCGTCGATGAGGTAGACTCCGTATTGATCGATGATGCCAGAACGCCCCTCATCATTTCGGGACCTACCCCCAAGGGAGATAACCAGGAATTCGATGCCCTGAAACCTGATGTTCTCAAACTCTTCAATGCGCAGAAAAGCCTGGTGACATCGCTGCTTGCGGAAGCCAAAAACAAGCTGTCGAACGGATCGGACAATGAGGTCATTAAAAAAGGAAGCGACCTGTTGTTCAGGGCCTATCGCGGGCTACCAAAAAACAAGCCCCTTATCAAGTTCCTGAGTGAGGAAGGTATGAAGACATTGCTGCAGAAGACGGAAAGCTTTTACCTCCAGGAACAGGCAAAGAACATGCACCTCATTGATGATGAACTCTTCTTTGTGATCGATGAGAAACACAATTCGGTTGACCTGACTGAAAAAGGCATTGACCTCCTCTCTGCATCCTATGATGATCCCGAGTTTTTTGTCCTGCCCGATATCAACCTGAAGATCCATGAGCTGGAAAAGCAAAATCTTCCGGAAAAGAAATTCCTGGAAAAGAAAAATGAGATCATCAAGGATTACTCTGTAAAATCCGAGAGGATCCATACCGTCCATCAGCTGCTGAAAGCCTATACCCTCTTTGAAAAAGATGTGGAATATGTGATCATGGACAATAAGATCAAGATTGTTGATGAGCAGACAGGCCGTATCATGGAAGGACGTCGGTATTCGGACGGATTACACCAGGCCATCGAAGCCAAGGAGAATGTAAAGGTGGAAGCGGCGACACAGACCTACGCCACCATCACACTGCAGAATTATTTCAGAATGTACAAAAAGCTGGCGGGTATGACCGGTACAGCGGAAACAGAAGCCGGCGAGTTATGGGATATCTATAAACTGGATGTTGTGGTTATTCCGACAAATAAACCTATTGCCCGCGATGACAGGGAAGACCTGGTCTATAAAACGGTCCGGGAGAAATACAACGCTGTCATCGATGAAATAGATCAGCTTGTCAGTAAGAAGCGGCCGGTTCTTGTAGGTACCACTTCTGTGGAAACCTCGGAGTTGCTGAGCCGGATGCTCCAGCGAAAGCATATTGAACACAATGTGCTGAATGCCAAATTACACCAGAAGGAAGCTCATATTGTCAAAGAAGCCGGTCAACCAGGCATGGTAACTATCGCCACCAACATGGCGGGTCGTGGTACGGACATCAAGCTGGGACCCGGTGTCAAGGAAGCAGGAGGTCTGGCGATCATCGGCACGGAAAGGCATGAGTCGAGACGCGTAGACAGACAGCTCAGGGGGCGTGCAGGCCGCCAGGGTGACCCCGGAAGTTCACAATTCTTCGTTTCCCTGGAGGATGATCTGATGAGAATGTTCGGATCGGGAAGGATCGCGGGGATCATGGACAGACTGGGACTGCAGGAAGGTGAGGTGATTCAGCATTCGATGATCACCAAATCTATCGAGAGAGCACAGAAAAAGGTGGAAGAGAACAACTTTGGTATTCGTAAGCGGCTGCTGGAATATGACGACGTGATGAATGCCCAGCGTGAAGTGATCTATAAAAGACGCCGCCATGCACTATTCGGCGAACGGTTGTCGGTTGACATTTCAAATATGATCTACGACATGTGTGAACAGATCGTTGCGGATTACCAGGCAGACCGTGACTTTGAAGGTTTCCAGATGGAACTGTACCGTACATTTGCAACGGAATCTCCCATCGATGAGAAGGAATTTTTGGTGATCAATCCGAATAAATTGACCGAAGATCTATTTGAACAGATATATAAAAATTACCTGATGAAAAGGGAGCAGCTAGCTGAAAAGACTTACCCAATCATCAAAGATATCTACGAAAACCAGAATCAGTACGAGAATATCGCTATTCCTTTCTCCAATGGTATCAAAAATGTGCAGATTGTCGCCAACATGAGAAAAGCGGTCGAATCGGAAGGCAAAGAGGTTGCCCTCGCCTTCGAGAAGGGCATTACCCTGGCTACGATTGACGATTCATGGAAAGAGCATCTGAGGGAAATGGACGATCTCAAGCAATCGGTTCAGAACGCAAGTTATGAGCAGAAAGACCCCCTTCTGATCTATAAATTTGAATCCTTCAACCTGTTTAAAACGATGATCCAAAAGGTCAATAAGGAAGTGGACTCGTTTCTGATCAAGGGAGACATTTTCCTTCAGAATGAAACAGTAAAGGAAGCGCGCCAACCCAGGGGGCTGGACCGTTCACAAATGAAAGAAGAGCGCGGCGACCTCCTGTCGCAGGCAAATAGCAATACGCAGCAGGAAGTTAAAACACAACCCGTCAAGGTAGAGAAAAAGGTCGGGCGCAATGACCCGTGTCCCTGCGGCAGCGGAAAGAAATACAAACAATGTCATGGCCGCGGCGTAGCCTGACCAGATCAGTTTATCCTGCCGGAACTACCTGGTAATCTTTAGTCACCAACAGATCCGCCTGGTGTTTTATGGATAACACCTGTTGATGTTCCTGCTCCAGGACACGCATCCTGTATTCATTCTGCGGTTCCTTTCCACGGTCTTTCTGGGCTTTTTTTGTTTCGTGGTAGGTCAGTTCGATGAAAACCGCCAGGTCGACCTTATCGGCATGTATGGCATACAGGCCGTCAATGATCAGCATATCGATATTCTGAAAATCGGTAGCCAAAGTATCTACCTGTTCTGTAACGAGGTCAACACAAGGCATGGTAGAAACCCGTCCATTTTTGAAATCATCGATCACGCGATCGATCTCATCCCATTTATATTCACTGAGCCCCACCACTTTCTCAATACCGTTGGAAATCCTCCATTCGGTTCGCTTCAGGGGAAGGGTATTGTAAAAGTTATCAATATGAATAGGTTTCGCAAAAATACCATGCTTGCGCATCTCCTTGGCCACCACATGGGTAAGCTCCGATTTGCCAGAGCCTGACTCCCCTGAAATGGCAACAATAAATTTATCTTTTCTTCTTTTAAGAATTTCATCCACGATAACAGCCGCTGCATTCCTGTGCTTCTCGGTTATCAACAAAACATCTTCAAGCATATCTTAATATTTTATAGTTTCTTGATCTTTTATCCTGTAAACCTCATTTCTAACACGGACTTCCGTGGGTTCGCTGACCCTGATTTCCACTGTATGATGGTCCATATCAAAATGGTAATGCAAACCCTTAAAGTGCAGTCCCAGGCGCATTTTTTTCCAGTGCTCGGGCAGAGCAGGCCTGACATGGAGGATATTTTCCCGTAAGTCAATGCCTGCAAAAGTAGTCACGGCAATCATCAGCGTACCCGCCATCACACCTGCATGTATGCCTTCAGCTGTCGTACCTCCCTGGATGTCATTGTAATCGCTTGAAAGGGCATCGCCATAAAGTTCCCAGCTTAATTCGCGGTCGCCGATCATTTCAGCAAGTTGTGCATGAACCACGCGGCTGAGTGTACTTCCATGGGAGGTTCTCGCCAAATAGTAAGCCAGGTTCCTTTCAAGATAATCTTCCGGCAAGGGATAGCCCAGATCAGCAAGGATGCGATCCACCTGCTCCTTATCCAGGTTATAGAAAGTCATCAGCGTATCGGCCTGCTTGGCAACCTTATAGTCGTCAGCGGCTTTGCCTTCCGCTTTTAACAGACGGTCCATACGGTAAATATTGCCATACTTTTCCCGGTAGTGATCCCAATCCAGTTCTTTCAATTCAAAATATCCATCATATTGTGAAATGACACCCTCCGGTGAAATGACCAGGTTTAACTTCTTGTGTATTTCTTCCCACCGGCTTAATTCTGTTTCTGTCAATCCGGTCTTTTCAAAGATCCTTTCACGGGATGCATCATTTAGAACCTCTAACAAAGCGGGGACTCTTCCAAACATCCATGCCGTCATGATATTGGTATAGGCATTATCCCTGAGGCCACCCTCTTTGGCTCCGGGATACATTTCATGGAATTCATCCGGCCCCATGACCCCATCGATGGAATATCTGCCCGTAGTCTCATCAAACTTGCTTTTGTCGGCCCAGAAGCGGCAGATTTCAAAGAACATTTCAGCACCATAATTGCGGATAAACTCTGCATCATCCGTAATATGAAAATATTGCCATGTATTATAGGCAATGGCCAGCGATACGTGTCTTTGCAGGGAACTGTGATCAGGTCCCCATTCGCCGGAAACGGGATTGAGGTGGACCACCTGTGTCTCTTCCCTGCCGTCACTTCCGCTTTGCCAGGGGTACATGGCCCCTTTAAAACCATGCTCATCAGCATATTCACGGGCTTTATCCAGCCGTCGGTAGCGATACATCAGCAAGGCACGGGCAACATCCGTGAAGTGTACATCATAATAAGGAAGGATAAATAGTTCATCCCAAAAAATATGTCCGCGGTAGGCTTCTCCATGCAGTCCCCTGGCCGTAACGCTGGCATCCAGTTTCACATTGTGTGGTGATGCGGAGACCATCAGGTGATAGGCATGCAATCTCAGGAGTTTTTGGGATAACCTGTCGCCTTCAATGACGATGTCTATTTCTTGCCAGATCTTTTGCCACGCTTCTTTGCTTTTGCCAAGAAGGGATGCATAGGTCCCTGCGGATTTCACTTTCCTGATGGCATGGCCTTCGATATCGGTTTCACCCTGCTGCGAGGTATGTATCGAAACAATCTTTTCCAATGTAAAGGACTCTCCCTGTTTTATTTCCCTGGTAATCGTCGTCCTTACTTCACCGGGTGAAATTTCTGTTTCATATTCAGGGGTAATGACAGTATCGTTTAATTTACTGGTCAGCCTGGCTGCCTGTGCGATTTCTATCCCGGATTGTGTGGTGCTGACTTTCAAAAAACTGGTGTCGTTTTCCCCTCCCTGTTCCAACGGTTCCAGGTGCTGCTGATTCAAGCTGCTGTACCTTTTTACGCCTGCATTGATGTGTTTTCCTTCAAGGCTGCTTGCTATCTTGAATGTCGCTGAATAATTCAGCGGACTGATCGTATACCTTATGCCAGCCAGGTCAGGTGCAGCCATACTTGCAAATCGTGAAGAGTCAATTTGCGTTTTGCGGCCATCTGCATCTTCAACGATCATTGTTTTGGTCAGCTCCCCGGTATATAAATGTAACTCCCTGGATATTTCCAGGTAAGTTGTATTGTCGGGGTCAAACCACTCGCCGCCAGCTATGCTAAATGACATCTTCAGCCAGTTCGGCACATTGACAAAATCCTCGTTTTCAATGTCCCTGCCGGCTACATTTGTTTTCAACCGGTTATACATGCCGGCAATATAGGTCCCGGGATAATGGGATTCTCCCGCTTCAGCCTCTTCCATGGCACCACGTGTTCCAAAGAAACCGTTCCCAACCGTCATAAGTGCTTCCCTGGACTTTTCCTTCAGCGGATCAAAATCATGATAGCTCAGCTTCCATCCATCTTGCTTACGTCCCTTGTCAAACCAAAGGTTTACATCATCTAAACTTAACTCTTCGAGGTCGGAAACGACAATGTCAGCACCATTTGCTTTCAATGCCAGGGCATTATCTTCCCTTGCGAGTCCGATCACCAGGCCAAAGTTGCCATTTTTACCAGCCTGAACACCCGAGGTGGCATCTTCCACCACGATGGCGTCATAAGGATCAACACCCAGGTTTCTGGCCGCTGTAACAAAGATATCGGGTGCCGGTTTTCCACTTAAGCCCGTTTCAGCGGAGACTACACCGTCAACGCGGGTTTCCACAAAATGCATGAGTCCTGCTGCTTCCAGGACTACCTTACAATTCTTACTGGATGAAGCTACCCCGATACGGATATTATCCTTTTGCAATTGTTCCAGCCACTGTATGGTTGCAGGGTAAGCCTCAACCCCTTCAGCCTTCAGCACGTTGTTGAATGCAATATTCTTTCGGTTACCCAGTCCGCAAACGGTTTCCAGTTGCGGGTCATCATCGGGTGTGCCTAAAGGCAGATGAATATCCCTGTGTTCAAGGAATGACTTTACGCCGTCATACCTGGGCTTGCCATCCACATAGTGCAGGTAATCCTCTGTCGTGAATTCCCTGAAGGGTTCTCCCGTTTTGTTCGCCCTTGCCATAAGATATTCGTCGAACATCTTTTTCCAGGCGCGGCTGTGAACATTGGCGGTTTTGGTGATAACACCATCGAGATCGAAGATTACAGCTTTAAAAAAGTGTTGGGACATGTTTATGCAGGTTTTGAATGTGAGTTAATCTGTATCAATTGTATTCGATTCCAAGTATAAACGAAATCTGGCGATTATGGCCTTATTTGAGTGGTCAAAATTTTAATTCTCGGTTCCAGCCATTGGCCCTCGGCGGGAGAGTTGTGAATGGTGTGTACCACTTCCATCCCTTCTGTCACTTTTCCGAAAGCAGCAAATCCCGCACCATCCGGGTTCCTTTTTCCTCCCTCGTCCAATGAGGGCTGATCTCCGACACAAATAAAGAACTCACTGCCTGCCGTTCCCGGCTCATACCTGGCCATAGAGATGACACCATCCAGGTGCTTAATACCGGTCAGGCTGGTGGGCTCATGGGCGATGGGAGGAAGTGCGTCAGGATGATCATCTGTGTACAAACCGCCCTGTATGACCTCTATTTTGATATCATTTTCCGGCTGATTATCCATAGTCACCGTGCGATAGAATGTAGCTTCCTCAAAACGGTTCTCTTCCACGTAGCGTAAAAAGTTAGCCACGGTTACGGGTGCCTTTTCCGCATATAATTCAACGACGATATCACCTTTTTCTGTCCGGATCAATACCTCCGGGTTTTTATTTCCCTCACACGAAACGAATACATCTGAGATCAGCAGTAAAAAAAGCAACAGCGTTGATATATTGTATTTTGAAAACATGGTTCGGAATTGGATTACAGCAATTTAAACCAGCCAAAACCATGGGGACCAAACTTCATCTGTTGATTCTCATCATCCATGGAAAAAGCCTCGGCATGCAGGATCATCATGTTCCGTTCGGGAAAAGGATTGTTATAAGACTGGTCCGATTCAGAAAGGTTATTGACGACCAGGATCATTTCTTCGGATGTATTCCTGAGGTAGGCCATGATCACCCGCTGTGCATCCAAAAATTGCGTTTCTCCCCTGCCAAAGGCCGAGGCAGACTTCCTGGCACTGATCATGGCACTGATCATTTCAAAGACTTTCGTATGAAAATTCTCCTTTGACTTCAGTTTTCGCTCCAGGTCATCCCAGTCTATACGCCCCCTGACAAGGAATCGGGTATCATCCTTCCCCGTTAATTTGATCTGTTCCCTGTAATACTGTTCGTCATTCCATTTCCCGAACTCATCCCCATAATACATCACCGGTGTACCGGTCAGGGTAAGCATAAGCGAATAGGCAAGTCCTATTTTGGCGGGATCTTTCTTCATCAGCTCGGCCAGCCTGGCTGAAATGCCTTCACCTTCCCGGAAATCCCATTCCGTTTGGTGGCAATATTGTTCATGAATGAATCTACGATCCTCTTCACTGACGTACACCCTTTCAAGACTCAATTCATCATGCACCCGTAAAAAGGAAAACCATTGTCCGCTTTCCGGCAGCGGAGGTGTGACCTCCTGGCTCAGGATTTGTTTTACCGGCGCACTGTCCTTTGCGGCAATTGATTTATAGATCATCGGCATCAACGGAAAATGATAGGCAGCATGGCATTCGTCACCTTCACCCAGGTATTTGACTACTTCGGCCGGTTGCTGGCATGCTTCGGCAAGCAATAGAGTGCCGGGCTTAACATAATCGAGTATCGCCCTGAAAAATTTCACCACGGTGTGTGTATTCTCCAGGTTCTCACAACTTGTCCCTTCCTCCTTCCACAGGTAGGGTATGGCATCGGCACGGAAGCCGTCAACACCCAGCGACTGCCAGTAAAGCATATTGGTGGCCATGCCAAGCAATACATCAGGATTTCTGTAATTCAGGTCAGGCTGGAAGCTGAAAAACCGATGGAAGTAATACCAGCCGTCATTTACAGCTTCCCAGTTGCTTTTTTCAATCCCTTTGAAAAGGATCCTGGCGTTGTTATACTTGTTTGGGTCCCTGCTCCATATAAAATAATCCCTGAAAGGATTCTCTGTTGAATTTAGTGCTTCCCGGAACCAGGGATGCTGATCTGAACAATGGTTGATGGCAATGTCGAAGATCACCCGGATACCCCTTTGGTGCGCCTGTTCGAGGAAATCACCGAATATCTTTTCCTGTTCTTTCTTTGAAAAACCTTCCTCGAGTCCCAACAATTCCCCCCGTATCCTGTCGTAATTTCGGATATCGAATCCCGCATCGCGCATGGGCGAATCTAGGATCGGCAGAAGCCAGAGGCAATTGACACCCAGGTCTTCCAGATAATCCAGGCGATTGATCAACCCTTTGAAATCCTTGTTGAAAAGATCAACATACAGCGAATAGACTATCGCATCTTTGTACCAGTCATCCTGATCAAGGCCATGCTCAACTGACAGGTCTGTCCTGGACAGGTTCTTTAGGAAACCCTCCAGCTTTTTTGTTCCTTCTGAGGGATACAGCTTATCCCACAAAAGAAACAATTGCTTCTTACCGTCCATTTTTGGTTTTGATTTTTGATCTCCCAAAGATAACCAATCACACGGTGTAGAATGGTAATTTAAACCGACCTCATTCCATATTTATGCTGTTTATCAACTCCTCTCCTTCCCTCTTGCCCTCGCAAACGATTGCAAATGGATTCTCCTGTATCCGTCTGGTTAATAAACCTGATATCAGGAATGCCACGTAGGAAAGACAACTTATTTATTCTATTTTTGAAAGAAGTTTAAACAAATAAAAATTAGATACAGATGCGTACCATTCTACTCACTCTGCTGGCTGTTATATCGGTCAATCTTACCGCGCAAATAAGGGTCGAGCCCCCCTCCTGGTGGACAGGGATGAAAAATAAAAACCTGCAGTTGATGATCCACGGAGAAAATATCAGCCAAACCAGGGCACTGATAGACTATCCTGGTATTGAGATCCGGCAGACTATTTATGTTGAGAGCCCGAACTATATGTTTCTTAACCTGAAGCTTGATGAAAATACCCAGCCGGGCAACTTTGACATTGTATTTAAAAAAGGAAAGAAAACGGTAAACACCTATCAATATGTCCTGAACAAAAGGGTGAGTGATCCCAAACTGTACCAGGGATTTGACAATTCCGATGTGATTTACCTGCTGATGCCTGACCGCTTCGCCAATGGCGACCTTTCCAACGACAATGTGGAAGGCATGCTGGAAACGCTCAACCGGGAAGATCCGCTTGGAAGACACGGCGGGGACATCAAAGGTATCGTTGATCATCTTGATTACCTTGTCGATCTTGGTGTGACAGCCTTATGGATCAACCCGCTGCTGGAGAACAACATGCCTAAGCAATCGTATCATGGTTACGCGATAACTGATTACTACAAGGTCGACCCGAGGTATGGCACCAACGAGGACTACCTGAACCTGGTGAGGATAGCCCATAGCAAAGGGCTGAAGATCATCATGGACATGGTGGCCAACCATGCAGGTACCGGTTATTACTGGAACGACGACCTGCCGATGCAAGATTGGTACAACCAGTGGCCGGAGATGACCAAATCCAATTTCCGGGGCACCGCCCAGATCGACCCGCATGGCTCCTGCGCCGATTACGACCGTATGGTGAGGGGATGGTTTGACGTGACCATGGCTGACCTGAACCAGCACAATCCCCTGCTGGCCGAATACATCATCCAGAATACCATCTGGTGGATCGAATACCTTGGTTTGGATGGGATCCGGCAGGATACTTACCAGTACGCCTACAAAGATTTCATGGCGGAATGGATGAAGCGCATCCTGGAAGAGTATCCCGACTTCAATGTTGTAGGTGAAGTGTGGCTTAACTACCCTTCCATGACCTCCTACTGGCTCGACAATACCAATAATGAAGACGGATACCGGTCCTATCTTACCAACCTGTTCGATTTTCCACTCATGATGGCTGTTGACAAAGCCTTTAATGAAAATGACGGATGGGACACCGGGCTTTCCCGATTGTATGAATTGCTGGCTCAGGATTTTCTCTACAGCTGCCCGATGGATATTGTCACCTTCACCGACAACCATGATGGAGACCGGTTCTTCACCAAGATGCAGGAAGACATCCGGAAATTCAAGATGGGAATGGCCTTTTACATGACCGTCAGGGGTATTCCCCACATCTATTACGGGGGGGAGATCCTGATGACCGGTCGTGAACATGACGGGCATGGTTACATTCGGGAGGATTTCCCCGGAGGATGGCCGGATGACGAACGCAATGCTTTCACCAAAGCCGGACGAACCCCATTGGAAGAAGAAGCATTTAGCTTTACAAAAAAATTGTTGAACTGGCGAAAGAATAACGAGGTGGTTCAATTCGGAAAATTCACCCAGTACCTGCCTGAAAATAATGTGTATGTCTATTTCAGGCATAATAAAGAAGGTGCCGTCATGGTGATGCTCAACAATGCCGAAGAGGAACGTAGCGTGGATATGGCACGGTTCACCACTAACCTGGATGGCTATACCAAAGGAAGAAGCGTATTGACCGGGAAATTATTTGAAAGCCTGGATGAATTTGTCGTTCCTGCAAAATCACCGATGATCATCGAATTAGTCAAATAGCACCTGGGGTGAGGTTTAGCAAAAATCATAACTGGATGACAGCTTTTGTGGCATTGTCGATCCTATGGCTTTGGTTGCTGCCTTTTCCCGTCGGGGCACAGGTTGCCTGGCTGACACCATCAGACCCCTCTCCATCGGATACGGTGACCCTTACCTTCAACCCGAATGAAGGCAACAAAGGCCTCGAAGGCTGGGAGGGAACCGTTTACCTGCATACCGGGGCCATCACCGAAAAAAGCATCGATGGAGGCGACTGGAAGCATGTGATTGGAAACTGGGGCGAAGATGATGGCAGGGTGAAAATGATCCCTTTAAAAAATGGCATGCATCAGTTCACCTTTGTCATTCATGATTTTTACGGCTTGCGGGAGGATGAAGTTGTCCAGCAGCTGGCCTTTGTTTTCCGGAATATGGACGGTTCAAGGGTAGGAAAAACAGCCAATAACGAAGACATCCTGCTGCCGGTGAACGGATATGTACCGCCAGTGGAAAAACCGGCGGAATATCTTTTCGATACCCGGACTTATGTGTCTCATAAATTGGATAACAACAGGCTGTATGTCGAAACTACTTACGGGGAAGTACATATTGTTCCCTATACTACTAATATTTTCCTGGTTAAGAATTTTCCTGCGGATGGAGTCATGCCCGATTCTTCTGATGCAGTCATCCTTGATCCTCAGCCGATGGTGGTTTCATTTGAAGATGAGGAAGATCAGCTGCGATTTTTCACAGACAGCCTGGAACTTATCCTCTTTAAGGATCCCTGGCATATTGCTTATGTGTATGCCGGAGATACGATTCTTTGTGAAGATGAAGGTTATTTTGAACGAACCGACAACAGCGGGTTGAAATTTCATATTGCTGAAAATGAAAAGCTTTACGGACTCGGGGAAAGGGCTGTCGATTTCAGCCTGAACGGCTACAAGTACAACCTCTACAACCGGCCTAAATACGGGTATGAGTTCCCGGCGCTGAACCTGAACTATTCGTTGCCCCTTGTTTTTTCATCCAAACGATATATCCTGTTCTTCGACAATCCGCAAAAGGGTTATGCCGACATCGGTTTTACCGATCCCCAGGTGCTGGAATGGGGTGCCATCGGCGGGCTGATGAAATATTTCGTCATCGCGGCGAACACCCCCTATGCACTGATGGAAGAGTGGGGTAAGCTGACCGGCCGTCAGCCCCTGCCTCCCCGATGGGTACTTGGAAACCTGCAGTCGCGGATGGCTTACCGCACCCAGGCGGAAACCGATTCCATTGTCAACCTGATGATAGAAAAAAACTTTCCGATAGATGCGATCATCCTTGATTTCTATTGGTTTGGAGACAGCATACAGGGAACAATGGGGCGACTCAAGTGGTACCGGCCCAACTGGCCCGACCCGGAAGGCATGATACAGGATTTCCGCAACAAAGGGGTAAAAACCGTCCTGATCACCGAGCCCTATATCATCGATTCACTGGAGAATTTTCGTATTGCAGACGAGCTGGGTATCCTTGCACTCGACAGCAATGGCCATTCCTATGTGAACAAGGGCTTCTATTTCGGCCCCGGGGCATTGATAGATATTTTCAAACCGAAAGCCCGGCAGTGGTTCTGGGAGCAATACCAAACCAAGATTGAAAAAGGAGTCGCCGGGTGGTGGGGCGATTTGGGAGAACCCGAAAACCACCCCGCGGACCAGATCCATATCGCCGGTATGGCAGACGAAATACACAACGTCTATGCACAATACTGGCACCGGATGATCTTTGAAAACTACCGCAAACATTACCCAAATAAGCGGTTGTTCAACCTCAACCGCGCCGGATACGCCGGTTCCCAGCGTTATGCCATTTTCCCATGGACCGGTGATGTTTCCAGGAGCTGGGGGGGATTCAAAGCCCAGGTACCCACGATGCTGCACATGAGCATGTCAGGGCTGCCTTTTATTCATTCCGATGCAGGGGGCTTTGCACAGGGCACCAAAGATGAGGAATTGTATACACGATGGCTGCAGATGGCCTGCTTTTCACCCATCTTAAGGCCTCACGGTTCGGGTATCCCATCAGAGCCGGTTTATTTTTCAAACGAAACACAGGACATCGTCAGGGAATACATGAATACCCGTTATCGATTACTCCCATACATCTATACCACGGCTGTACAATCCTCGATCATGGGGTATCCGGTTACCCGGCCGCTCTTTTTTGATTACCCGGAAGACTCCACAACCTATGATCTTGGATTCCAATACATGCTGGGTGATCACCTGCTCATTGCCCCGGTGATCAACCCCGGTCAAACAACCACCGAAGTATATCTTCCGGAGGGTAACTGGTACGCTTTCTGGGGAAATGAAACGTATCAGGGAAATCAATGGCATACTATCCCGACTCCACTCGATATCATGCCCGTTTTTGTCAAGGCCGGATCATTTATACCCATGGTGGATGCGGTGCATACGACCGACAATTACTCTACCGCCGATCTGACACTAAAATATTATCCCGGGGAAACTTCCGACAGCACCTTCTTCAATATGTTTGAAGATGACGGCCGAACCTACGGAACCCCCGGAAGAGGGGAATTTGAATACCTCAGGTTCAAAGCAACCCATCCGGACCCGGAAACCATCCGGATCGAAATGGTCCGTGAAGGATGGGATTATGAAGGACGACCGAACATAAGGACCATGACCCTTGAGGTCATGGATAGCAAACCGGAAGTCAAACCGGTTGTTTATCTGGATGGAAAAAAGGTAAAACGGGTCAAAGACGGTTCAAAAAGGCCATCTTACCATCTGAAAGACGGAAACATTAAAATACTTTTTGACTGGGATGGTTCATACCATACCCTGGATATAGAATACAATTGATTTACTGATAAAAACAAGATCATGACAAAAAAAGAACAAAATCCCCTGGTGGGATCATGGGACCTGGTCTCTTTCGAGATCCACAGAAAAAACGGGAAAACACACCTGCCCTTCGGTAAGAATGCACGCGGGCTGCTCATTTTTACTGCGAGCGGGAGGGTCACGGCAAACCTCTCTCAAAATGGCCGGATGGAAATCAAATCGGGAGATATGATGGATGCCACCCATGAAGAAATGGCTACCAGTTTTCGTGGTTATATCAGCTATTTCGGAACTTACGAATACTTTGCGAATAGCCAGACCGTAATGCATCATGTGACGGGTTCTCTTTTTCCCAACTGGATCGGTGACACCTTGAAAAGGAATGTCAAACTGGATGGAAACCGGCTTGAACTCATTACGGAACCCACGCTTTACGGCTCAGAAGAAATCACTGCTGTGGTGGTTTGGGAGAAGATCTCCTGATGAGCACCGGACCATATATTCGTATTTTTTCATTGCTGCTGGTCTGGTTTGTTGTGAATACGACAGAAGCCCAGCAAGACAGTATCATGGAGGCTTTCCGCGAACAGGAAGTGACCTCCTGGTCTGAATTATTATCCCGCGCGCAAGAGCACATTACTGACTCCACCATAGATGTTACCTTTTACCACCTTGACTTACATATCGCGGTGGATTCAAACTTCATATCAGGGAGCAACCGGGTAACCCTTATGCCTGTCACGGACGGGATAGATCACTTTTTTCTGGATCTGCAGGGGGCGCTGACTGTAGACAGTATATCGTTTCCATGCATTGATTTTTCACATGACGGAAATCAGCTGAAGATAAACCTGGACAAGCCTTACGATCCCGGCACTCCTCTGCAGCTAACCATTTATTATCACGGAGAACCAGCCTTAGCCAATAGCATCAAGGGATTGGTATATGAAGACCACAATGGCAATGAACCAGTCATCGCTACCCTCTCCACACCCTACCTCGCCCACTATTGGTATCCCTGTAAGGATGGTCCGGCAGACAAAGTGGATTCGGTTTATGTCGACATCACCATCCCGGACACGGCCATCAATGGTATGGATCTGATAGCTGTTTCCAATGGTGTACTAAATACGACGGACTTACTTGACGGGAAAAAGACCTTCAGGTGGCGGCATACCTACCCGATCGTCAGCTATTATGTGATGGCTGCCGTTTCCAACTATGCAACGATCAGTGATGAGTATGTTTCGGATGCCCGGGAAGTGTTGCCGCTCGATTATTATGTTTTTAATGAAAGCTACCAACAATCCCTGGAGGGTGTGGCCGGTATCCCGGATGCGATCGCACTGTTTTCCGAGCGGTTCGGGGAATACCCGTTCATGCGGGAAAAGTTTGGCATGACGCAACTCGGCTTTTACGGGGCCATCGAGAACCAGACCAACGTTATCCAGAATGTGATCCATGAAGCGTGGTTTCTTGTCAGCGTACACGAACTGGCGCATATGTGGTTTGGCGATATGATCACCTGTGAAAGCTGGCACCACGGATGGCTCAACGAAGGTTTCGCCTCCTATTGCGAGGCGCTCTGGGTGGAACATGACCAGGGAACGGGTGCTTACCGCAATTATATGGACCAGTTCAAGTATTTCGGCGGCGGTACACTTTACCTGCAAAACACCGACGATCCCTTCAGCATATTCCTTCCGATCATCTACAGGAAAGGGGCCTGGCTGCTGCATATGCTCCGCGGTGTCGTGGGTGATGAGTTGTTTTTTCAGACGCTAAAAAATTACGCATTACATGACGATGTAAGGTATGATAATGCCAGTACGCAGGACTTTCAATACGTAGCGGAAGATGTCAGCGGCCTCGACCTGGAATACTTTTTCGACCAATGGGTATACGACAGCTATTACCCTGTTTACCGTTACAACTACAGCCAGGAAGGCCATACGCTCTATTTTGCGCTTTACCAGTCGCAGGGCGAAAACGGATGGCGTGAGTTCTTTGAAATGCCCGTGCAGGTGAGGGTCTGGTTCGAGGATGAATCCGACACCACCTTCACGGTCCGGAACGACAGGACGTTGCAATTTTTCCGATTCACGGTCAGTAAAACCGTTGCCTGGGTCGAAACCGACCCCGAAGAGTGGATCCTTCGGCAATCCTTCTATGAACCGGAACTGCCCGTTATCGGTATCAGCGAACGGATGACAAGGGATTACCGGCTGTATCCCAACCCGGTTTCAACCGCCCTGCATGTAGCCTATGAAAGGAAGAGCCATGACCGGATGACATTCGAGCTTTACGACCTTTCGGGAAAGAAACGGTTCTCTACCCTTCTTCGTGATGCATATACAACGGTAGACATGTCACTTTTCGAACCAGGATTTTATTTTTACAGGATCTTTTCCGAAGGTCACCCACTTCCGGTGACCGGAAAAGTTCTTAAAATTGGAAACAAAGAATAACAGAAGATACATGAATAAACTATTGATCCTTTTCGCTTTCGCCCTACCCGGCTTACTGATCGCACAACCCTACACCGATGAAGAGAAACTCCAGGGCTTCGTACATAACGGGGATAAGGTTATCTTCCTTTTTGACCCTTCCCTTTATGACGTCGCTCCCGAAAAGGTGGTGGTAACAGGCACCTTCCGGAACTGGGACCAGGACATGAATGACAACCAATGGACCATGGCATACAAAGATAAATTATGGACGCTGGAGGTTCCCAACCGCGATTATGGCAGGATCGCGCCGGGTGCGGAGTTCAAGTTCCGTATCGATAACGGAAAATGGTTGAGCCCTCCCGAAGGTGCGCCCAATGAAAAAGGAGGCAACCTCACCTTCCTGAAAGACTTCGTCGTTCCGGGCGTCAAAGCAGAACTGCGGGATGACCATACCATCTGGGCAACGATTACCGGAGCCAGGCCACTCGACAAGAAGGACTACCGGGTGACGATGGCCGACGGCACTGAAATACCGATCGCAGGGGTACTGCCCAATACCTCCACCGGGACGCTCATCAGCACCGAAACCCCGATGGATATCCGGAGGGTCTATTTCCTGGAGATCCCCTCGCTTGGCCTGAAAACAAATTGCAGTTATGAC
>JARRQC010000004.1:0-19350 GCA_037382165.1 bacterium
CAGTTGAATTCTTTCGATCTAACCGATCTTATGCACCCTTCCGTTTTCAATTTTGTATTTTTCCGTGCTCTCCGGACAGACAGCGATATTTTCCTCATTGAATTGCAACCGATGCCCAAACTCACTCATCCATCCTACCTGTCGTGCTGGATTACCAACAACCAGTGCATAGGGCAGCACTTCCTTCGTCACGACCGCACCGGCGCCGATAAATGAATATGCGCCGATGTCATGTCCGCAGACGATCGTGGCATTGGCTCCGATGCTGGCTCCTTTTCTGACCACGGTCTTTACATACTGATCGCGGCGGATAACGGCACTCCTGGGATTGACGATATTGGTAAATACCATCGAAGGTCCCAGGAAGACATCGTCTTCACAAATGACACCGGTATAGATCGATACATTGTTCTGTACCTTGACATTATTGCCCAGGACAACCTCCGGGGATACAACGACATTCTGCCCGACATTGCATTTTTCCCCGAGTTCACAGTTGGGCATGATATGGGAAAAGTGCCAGATTTTACTCCCTTTCCCGATTTTACAACCTTTGTCAATTACCGCGGTTTCATGCGCGAAATATTCTTTTTCCATCATTATTTATTCACAAAACTTAATACGCCTTCTGTAATTTCCTGCAGGATTTCCTCTGTCATTTCAGTATGAATGGGAAGTGAAATGACCGATTTGGCGAGCATTTCAGTTACCGGGAAGTCCCCTTCTTTGTAACGCGGATCCAGGTAGGCTTTCTGCATATGCAGAGGGACGGGATAATAAATAGCCGATGCGATTCCCTTGTCTGCCAGGTGTTTCATCAGTCCGTCACGGTCCACATCCTGCAGAACGAGGGTGTACTGGTGGTAAACATGGTCTGTAAACGATGCCGTAACCGGTGTTTTAATTTTCGGGTTATCCGCGAAAGCCTGGTTGTAAAAGGCAGCTGCCCGTTGACGGGCTGCGGCATAGTCGTCCAGGTATTTCAGCTTGATATCAAGAATGGCTGCCTGCAAGGTATCGAGCCTGGAGTTGACACCCACATAATCGTGATAGTATCTCACCGCCATGCCATGGTTTACCACGACACGCATCCTTTCCGCGAGTTCATCGTCGTCTGTGAAAATGGCGCCACCGTCACCGTAGGCACCCAGGTTCTTGGAAGGGAAAAACGAAGTACAGCCGATATCACCAATGGTCCCAGCTTTCTTCACTTTACCACTCTCCTGGCAGGTATGGGAGGCACCGATAGCCTGTGCCGTATCTTCGATGATATGAAGGTTATGCTTTTTGGCCAATTGCATTATATTGTGCATGTCAGCGCACTGTCCGAAGAGATGGACAGGGATAATCGCACGTGTTTTGGGAGTGATGGCGGCTTCAATGGCGGCCGGATCAATATTAAAAGTATCGGGGTCCACATCAACCAGGACAGGGGTAAGTTTGAGCAGCGCAATCACTTCGGCGGTAGCGATAAAAGTAAAGGAAGTGGTGATCACCTCATCTCCGGGTTGCAGGTCAACGGCCATAAGGGCAACCTGCAGGGCGTCCGTACCGTTGCCACAGGGGATGACATGCCTGACACCCAGGAATTTCTCCAGGGTCTGCTGGAATTGTTTGACCTGCGGGCCCTGAATAAAATATGCCGTTTGCAGCACCTCCATGACCGCTTCGTCTATCTCCGGTTTGATCCTGTTGTACTGACCTACCAGGTCGACCATTGGATATTTTATCATTGTTGTTTCTCGTTTATTTGGTTGAAAAATAGGACTGCAAAGGTAGATAAAAAGGGATTGATCAGGCGTTTGATCATACCGGGTTTTTCGGTTGGGTTTCTCCTCTTTGTTCAAAGCGTGGTGATCTTTCAAGCTTACTGCTTCTTCGAATTGCTATATTTGCAGCAAATTATAAGGAAGGATGACAAAGCGCATTCCCATCTTGTTGATTATCCTGTTTTTACTGAAAGGATTGAGCGCGCAGGTAGATGTGAGGGATACGACCATAACGGCTTTTATTCCTCATTTCGCCTATGCTTTCCAGGTACCTGCAGGAGATGTGGCCGAGCGTTACGGGATCAATTCCACGATCGGTGGCGGCCTTTTTTACAAAACAAACAGGAATGTTTTGTTTTCCGTTGATTTCAACTACATTTTCGGTAACCAGATCAAGAATGCTGACTCGATCCTGAGCATGGTGGAGACAGAAAGCGGTCACATCATTGACGGGAATGGTACTTACGCCTTGTACACCCTCTATGAGCGGGGTTACAGCCTGAATTTCCGTGTCGGTAAGATACTGAAAGTACTGCAGGCCAATCCCAATTCCGGTCTGATGATCATGGGAGGGGCAGGTTACCTTTGTCACCGGATGAGAATAGATAACCAGGACAATACGGCCCACCAGATCTCAGGGGATTATGCCAAAGGATATGACAGGCTGACAGGCGGGCTGAACCTGAACCAGTTTATAGGCTACTTTTATATGGGAAGGACCAGGGTGGCCAATTTTATAGCGGGATTTGAGTTTTACGAGGCATTTACAAAAAGTCAGAGGGATTATATCTTCGACCAGCGGAAGAAAGATGACAACCGGTACCTTGACTTCTTCCTCGGTGTCAGGGTGACCTGGATGATACCGGTATACAGGAGATCTCCGGATCGTTATTATTACCACTGATATGCGTTTTCTGTATAGTTTTTCCATCTGGTTTTTCAGTCTGTTAATCACCCTGATATCCCCTTTCAATTTAAAAGCAAGGCAATGGGTCACCGGCCGTAAGGGTGTTTTCAGAAAATTGCGGCAATCGCTGGGTAAGGATGACCGGGTCATATGGTTTCATTGTGCCAGCCTGGGAGAATTCGAACAGGGACGACCTTTGATGGAATCCCTGAAAAAGGATTATCCCGATCACAAAATCCTTCTCACCTTCTTTTCTCCTTCGGGTTACGAAGTGCGGAAAGAGGATCCGATTGCTGATATCATCACCTACCTGCCTTCGGATACAGCCCGTAACGCAGCCAGATTTGTGAACCTCGTCAGACCGCGCATCGTATTCTTCATCAAGTATGAATTTTGGTTCAATTATATCAACCAATTGCAAATCAAAGCCGTTCCGATATTTGTTGTGTCCGCCATCTTCAGAAGATCCCAGTATTTTTTCAAACCCTGGGGGAAGTGGTCGCAAAAACAATTGAAGAAGGTTACCTATTTTTTTGTGCAAAATGAAAAATCCCTGGCCTTGCTGAGGATGGTCAGGGTGAATCATGCCAGCATCAGCGGGGATACCCGGTTTGACAGGGTATTTAAGTTGCGGAAGGAGAATGTGGAATTTCCAAAAATTAAGGCTTTTACAGGAAACAGTAAAATATTGGTTGCCGGAAGTACCTGGCCCGCTGATGAGGAAATTCTCAGGAATTTGATGGCTAACATGAAAGGCCGGATGAAAATGATTGTTGCGCCGCATGTCATAAATAAGGAACGCATAGACCAGCTCAGGCATAAATTCAGTGATCATCACCCGTTGCTCTATTCTGCTGCTGATGACGGCGACGGGAAAGAATCGCATGTCCTGATCATCAATACCATGGGAATGCTGGCCCATATTTACCGGTATGCGGATATCGCTTATATCGGCGGTGGTTTTGGTGCCGGGATCCACAACACCCTCGAAGCGGCCACCTATGGAATTCCCGTGCTTTTCGGGCCAAAACATGAACGCTTCCAGGAAGCCGTCGACCTTAAAAGACTGGGCAGCGGGTTTCCGGTATCTAACAGCAACGAATGCCTGGCGGTGGTAGAAGAGCTGATGAACGATCGTGAAAAGTATGATCAAAGCGCGCATGCCGCGAGCGACTACGTGAAACAGAATGCTGGCTCAGTAAGCAGGATACGTGAAAAAATTGATCCTTACCTCCGCCGCTAAGGCTTAACAATCCATTCCTTATTTTTGCCATTTCCCGCTTTTGTCAGACTTTACCTATCTTTTATATTTTTGTTGAAATTCATTTCTACTTAAATTAATATCATGATTATACGCAAAGCTCTCAGAAAACCCACTGCAGCAGACACTGTTTTCCTTGTGAAAGCTAACAACGACCTGAAAGAAATCAACCTGAATGATGAAGAGTTAGACTACATAAAAAAGGCACACCGCGCCCGGGAAAATGTCATCGAACTCAATCGTTTTAAGAATCGGATCTTTGTCATTTACGGGGATATTGCCGGCACCCGTTCAAAAAGATATGAAGATTATCGCAAGTACGGCAATGAGACGGCAGCACTGTTAAATAAAGCCAAAATCTCCCGTGCGGTGGTCTACCCGATTACGGCCTCGCTCAATGAAACACTCTCTTTCGCCGAAGGGATGGTGCTGGGAAATTACCAGTTCCTGAAATACTTTAAGGAAGCGGACAAAAAGAAAAACAGCCTGGAACAGGTGGATATATACGCTGATGAAGTGACCGACACACATATCGACAAGTTGTCCATTCTCACAGAAGGGGTTTACTGGACCAGGAATATGGTTAATGAACCGGTTTCTTACCTCACGGCGACCCGGTTCGCCGAACAGATCAAGGAGGCAGGCGATTCGGTGAAGGCCAGAGTGGAGGTATTTAATAAGAAAAAGATTGAAACGTTGAAGATGGGAGGACTGCTGGCCGTCAATAAGGGCAGCATTGATCCGCCGACCTTCACCATCTTTGAATGGAAACCCAGGAAAAAAGTCAATGATAAGCCCTATGTGTTTGTCGGTAAGGGGGTCGTTTACGACACAGGTGGTCTGAGTCTCAAACCAACCAATTACATGACCACCATGAAGTGTGATATGGCCGGTGGAGCAGGGGTTGCCGGGGCGGTCTATGCCATTGCGAAAGCCAAATTGCCTGTGCATGTCATCGGACTGATCCCGGCCACGGATAACAGACCTGACGGGAATGCCTATACTCCTGGCGATGTGATCACCATGCATGACGGCAGTACGGTGGAAGTCCTGAACACGGATGCCGAAGGCAGAATGATCCTGGCAGATGCGCTGAGCTATGCCAAACAATATGATCCTGAATTGGTTATCAATATCGCCACACTTACTGGTGCCGCTGCCCGGGCTATCGGACCGGTAGCCATGGTGGGAATGAACGCAGGGGCGGAGCAGGAGTTCCAGCTTCTTCAAAAGTCAGGGGATAAAGTAAACGAGCGAATCGTGGAATTTCCGTTGTGGGATGAATATCGTGAAATGCTCAAATCTGAGATCGCTGACCTGAAGAATATCGGCGGTGCTGAAGCAGGGGCGATCACTGCGGGAAAATTCCTTCAGCACTTCACCGATTATCCATTCATCCATCTCGACATTGCGGGACCTGCTTTCCTGGAGAAAAAAGACAGCTACCGGGGTATTGGTGCAACGGGCTATACTGTAAGGCTGCTCTTTGACTATATCGAATCGAAGATGAGTAAGTAATTTTCTCAATTTTTTAGGGTTAAAAACTGTCCGTTTTTAGCGTATTGTAAGCGCATTTTTAGTATATTTAGGGTCATGAACCTAATGACCTGAAAAATGCCTTACGATCTGATAACCTATTTCAACGCGCGATTTTCAGATACCAGGATTTCCAAGCCCGGAACAGGGAAATTTGTTACCATTTCGAGACAAACAGGGTGTAACGGTACTGCCATTGCGGAAGATCTGGTTAAAGCGCTGGCCGATCGCGGGCATGCCTGGAAATATATCAACAAGGAAATCCTGGATCAATCCGCCAAAGAACTGCGGACCGACCCTTCCAAGATCAGATACGTTTTCGAGAATAAAAGAAAATCCCATGTTGATGACGTGATTTCCGCTCTTTCCAGCCGCTACTATAAAAGTGATAAAGTGGTCAGAAAGACCATCACGGAAGTGCTGCAGTATTATGCACGGATCGGAAATGTAATTATGATTGGAAGGGCAGGTGTCGCTACGACACGGCACATGGAAGGAGGACTGCATCTCCGGTTTATCGCTCCCTATGCCTGGAGGTATGACTCGCTGAAAGAGAGAAAAGGTTTTGAAAATATCAATGTGAGCGAGTTTATCAGGGAACATGACAGGAAAAAGAGCAACCTGATTCAGGATTTCGCCGGCAAACCCATCGAAGAAATAGAATTTGACCTGACCATCAACTGCAAGACTTTCAACAGGAGTCAGCTGGTAAATCTGATCATCAGCGCCATGGAAATGAAACATATCATTTAAAACCCTCCATTTTCTATCCTTACCTGAACCATGGCAACGACAATCATTCTTATGGAATAAATTGTACTTTTGACGATTAATTCAAGAGTGGATATGCTTACAATGTTGAAAAGGATCATGGTCCTCATCTTGCTGGCCGGTGGTGCCTTTTTTCTCCATCAGTGCAGTACGGATGTCGACCTTTATGCCGACTATAAAATGATCACCATTGTTTATGGCATACTTGATCAGGAAGATGATACTGCATGGATCAAAGTAACCCGGGCTTTTTCGGGACCCGGAAATGCACTGGATTTCGCGCAAAATCCGGATTCAAGCAATTTCCCGTATAAGCTGGATGTCAGGCTCACGGGCCGGAAAAACGGAGTAGATCTTCCGGAATTAGTATTTGATACCATGACCATCCGGAATAAAAAAGCCGGAGATTCTATCTTTTATTTTCCAAACCAACTGATGTATTATTCACCTGCACAACTGGATGAGGATGCGACCTATCACCTGGTGATCAATAACCAGGACATTGAGATCACCTCCGAAACGGATCTCATTCCCAATTTCTCCATTACGGCCCCACGTAACTTTATTGATTTTACGACCAACAACAAAACCATAGATTGGATTTCTGCCAGGTATGGAAAAAGATACGAGGTGTCTTATGTCTTTCATTACAAGGAGCTGAGACCCGGGAATCCCGATACGCTGGATAAGCAGATGAGCTGGTTTGTGGGAACCCGCTTTTCCGCGGATACCGATGGGGGAGAAGATATGTTTAAATCCTACGCTGGAGATGCTTTCTACGCCAAACTGGAAAGTGACCTGGAAGATGTTCCCAATGTGCAGCGATGGGCAGGTGTTGTTGATTTTTATGTTTCGGCGGGTTCGCAGACGCTGCAAAATTACCTTTCCATCAACGAGGCCACCGGGACATTGCTTACAGAAGTACCGGCCTATACCAACATCGTCAATGGTACGGGTATCCTTGCAGCACGCTCTACCACTATAAAATCTGCCAGGCTATCGACCAGATCCCTGGAAATGCTGGTGGATGATTATGATCTTGGTTTTCGATATCCCATAGAATAATAAGTCTGTACCACAGCACAAGAAACTTTCTTTCTATATAACGGCTTGGGTCCGAAGGATACATCCTGTCTTTTTGTCACCATCTGTGCAGCCGAACCTTTCCCCCGCATTCTGCAGGATAGTACCCTGCTAACAATCACAAATTCAATAAATTAAATAGCTGATTGAATGACTGCTCAACCCTATGTCATACCAGCATCCCGGTATTTGGTCATTTGGCATAATGATTGACATACCCTAATAAATTGATGTTTAATCAGGAAAAAATTAGTATAGAATATGAGCAAGATAATTGGAATTGACTTAGGAACAACTAACTCGTGCGTTGCTGTAATGGAAGGAAACGAGCCTGTCGTTATTCCCAACAGCGAGGGCCGCAGGACGACTCCTTCCATCGTTGCCTTTACCGAAAACGGGGAAAGGAAAGTAGGGGATCCTGCCAAAAGACAGGCCATCACCAACCCGAAGAGAACGATTTCTTCTATCAAGAGGTTCATGGGCAATGCATACAGTGAAGTGCAAAAAGAGATTGAGAGGGTCCCTTATGAGGTGATCAAGGGTGACAACAACACACCCAGGGTTGAAGTAGGTGACCGCAAATACACACCACAGGAGATCTCGGCGATGGTGCTTCAAAAAATGAAAAAAACTGCCGAAGATTATTTGGGTACCACGGTGAACGAAGCCGTGATCACTGTTCCGGCATACTTCAACGACTCCCAGCGCCAGGCGACCAAGGAAGCCGGTGAAATTGCCGGTCTTAAAGTACGCCGTATCATCAATGAGCCAACGGCGGCTTCGCTTGCTTACGGTCTGGACAAAAAGGACCATGATGGCAAGATCGCTGTATTTGACCTTGGAGGAGGTACGTTTGATATCTCTATCCTCGAACTGGGTGATGGTGTATTTGAGGTGAAATCGACCAACGGAAATACCCACCTTGGCGGTGATGATTTTGATGCAGTGGTTATCGACTGGCTTGCCGATGAGTTTAAAAAGGATGAAGGGCTTGAACTGAAAAAGGACCCTATGGCCCTGCAGCGTTTGAAAGAAGCGGCTGAAAAGGCGAAGATCGAACTTTCCAGTTCCTCTGAAACGGAAATCAACCTGCCCTATATCATGCCGGTCGATGGCGTGCCAAAGCACCTTGTCAGGAAACTGACACGGTCAAAATTTGAACAGCTGACCGATAAACTTGTCCAGGCTACCGTTGAACCCTGTAAAAAGGCTTTGAAAGATGCCGGACTGTCAGCATCTGATATTGATGACGTGATCCTGGTGGGTGGTTCGACTCGTATTCCCGCCATCCAGAAGGTCGTTAAGGATTTCTTCGGAAAAGAACCTTCCAAAGGGGTGAATCCGGATGAAGTAGTTGCCATTGGTGCAGCTATCCAGGGTGGTGTTTTGACCGGTGAGGTAAAAGATGTACTTCTTCTTGATGTTACACCCCTTTCACTGGGTATCGAAACCCTCGGCGGGGTGATGACAAAACTGATCGAATCGAATACGACCATTCCTACGAAAAAGTCAGAGGTGTTCTCTACTGCAGCGGACAACCAGCCTTCTGTGGAGATCCATGTGTTGCAGGGTGAGCGTCCGATGGCAAATCAAAATAAAAGTATCGGCAGGTTCCACCTCGATGGAATCCCACCTTCACCCAGAGGCGTGCCGCAGATTGAGGTTACCTTCGATATTGACTCCAATGGTATCCTTCATGTAAATGCGAAGGATAAGGCGACAGGAAAATCCCAGAGCATTCGCATCGAAGCTTCTTCCGGATTGTCAGAAGATGAAATCAAAAAGATGAAGAATGAAGCCGAAGCGCATGCAGAAGAAGACAAAAAGGCCAAGGAACGTATCGATAAGCTGAACAGTGCTGACGCGATGGTCTTCCAGACAGAAAAACAACTGAAGGAATTCGGTGATAAAGTTCCGGCAGATAAGAAAGCTGAGATCGAATCGGCTGTCGAAGAGCTGAAAAAAGCCCATAAAGAACAGAATATCGAAGCCATTGATGCTTCCATGGAAAAACTGAACCAGCTGTGGCAGGCAGCAAGCCAGCACATGTACCAGGGTTCCCAGCCCGGCGGAGAATCTGCACAGGGTGGCGCTCAACCCGGTGGTGATGGCGGCGATGGTGGCTCCAAAGGGGGTGACGATGAAGTGACCGATGTTGACTTCGAGGAAGTCGATGACAAATAAACTCAGAGAACCGATCTTAATATTTGAAAAGAGGTGGCCCATGGTCACCTCTTTTTTTGTGCCATTATTTTTCAACATCGCCAGATTTTCCGGTCATTTTCATTAACTTAGTCAGCCTGAGCAACCCGGTTAAGGCAGTAGTAGATTTAACAGAAAATTAAGCTGAAAAAAAGCGTTTTGCGATTTTTGAAACTTACATTTGAAATTCTAATCACTAAAAATAATATATGATGGATTTTTACAATTTGATCAGGAAATTTTTCCTGTATGTATTTCTGGCTTTGGCCGGAATCAGCCTTCACGGCCAGAACCTGGTCACCAACGGCGATTTTGAAAGCTGGACCGGCGGAGATCCCGACGGATGGACCACCATTGAGGTGGGAATTGATGTGACAGAAGAAACCACCATTGTACATGGAGGCAGTAGTTCCGCTTCGATTGATGTCCTCACAGGCACACAGGGGGACACTGATTTCCGACAGGATATTGCTGTCGAAGAAAGCAAAGTCTACGATGTCAGCGTCTGGGTTTACCATACGGAAGGACATGTCGCTGCACGACTTTATGTCGACGGATACCTGAACTATTCAGACCATGAATTGACCGGTCAGTGGCAGGAAGTTACCTACACCTATACGGCTACAGCTACCGGGACTATCGAGATTGGTTTGCGCTTTTATGATCAGACCGGTTTTGACGGGGAAGAGATCGTTTATGTGGATGATTATGTGATCGAGGAACAGGGCGGTAGCGGAGGAACAGGCACGGTATTGTATGAAGAAGGTTTTCTCGCTGACCTGGGAACAACAACGACTTACTCCGTTACAGGGGCCCAGATATGGGAATGGGGTAACTTTGGCCTGCCCCCGGGATGTGCGACAATGAGCGGTTATGACGGTCAGGCCTATCCCAATGAAGACTGGCTGATCTCGGAAGCGATCAACTGCAATAATTTTGAGAACATCATGCTGTCGTTTGACCACGCCCGAAACTATGGAGACAACAGCCAGCTGTATGTAATGGTATCCAACGATTACGACGGTTCCAGCGATCCTTCATCCAATGGCACATGGAATGATATTACCAGCGGGTTTACCTTCCCGGCCACGGGAAGCTGGAACTTTATTGACGCAGGCTCCGTTGATATCAGCAGCTATGCAGGGGCAACCACCTTTATCGCGTTCAAATACACCAGCGATGATGTGGATGCCGCTACCTGGGAGGTTGATAATGTTACCGTAACGGGTGAACTGACGATCAATGCGTTTATCGCCGGTTCATTCAACAGCTGGAATTCATCTGATCCGGATTATCAGATGGAGCTGAACGACAATGGTTTGCTGGAACATACCCATACCCTCCCGGCAGGTTCAAATGAGTATAAGGTTGTGGAAGATGGCAACTGGTATCCCAATAACAACCAGACCATCGAAATGACTGCAGAAGGCGATACCACATGGAAATATAACTACGAGGCCAATCTCGTCACCCATACCCTTCCTGTCGTTGCCGGAGATTTCTTCAATACGATGGGAGGGAATAACTGGGATCCCGGTGAACTGATGGGGGAAATGGAAGATCCGGACGGCGATGACATCTATACCCTGGAGCTCACGATTCCCGTTGCCGGAAACTATGAATGCAAAGTGACCCTGAACCGCAACTGGGACCAAAGTACGGGAGGCAACACCCCCTTCGTTTCCGATGGTGTGAACCCTACTACTTTCACCTATGATTTTCCCAATAATACGACCTCGGTCACAGGGCCACCTCCGGAAATGGCTACGGTTACTTTCTCGGTCGTGGATACCGCTGGAAAGAATTACGATGGCTTTTACCTGAAAGGCAGCTGGGATGGTAACGGTTTTTATGATCCCTCATGGGGTGGGGGAATGGAGCATAGCATGTTTTATGATGACGGTACCAATGGAGATACGGTTGCCGGAGACCATATCTGGATGTGCCAGCAGGAACTGGCTGCCGATGGCGGTTCCAATACCTGGGAATGGGGTGTCAACGATACCGAACACAATTGGATAGCAGGCAACTGGACATTTATGGTTGAGGATGATACCCCACAGGATCTGGAATGGGTCGTGCCATCCGAACCCGAGCTGCTCATTAATGAGATCATGTACAATTCCATCGGCGTCGACCAGGAATGGGTTGAACTGTATAATAATACAGGCAGTGATATTGACCTGGAAAACTGGAAGCTGATTGACAGCGACGCTTCGCACCCCTCTATCATCATTCCCTCGGGTTATTCAGTGCCTGATGGGGGTTATTTCACCATCGCGGTGGAAGGTGAAGACCCGTTTCCCTTTACCCCCGATTATGATGGCCGTGGAAATTTCCAGCTCAATAACAGCGGGGATATCGTAAGGCTCTATAACAGCGATGGGATACTGGTGGATATTGTCAATTTTACAGATTCCGATCCGTGGCCAACCGAACCGGATGGAGACGGACCATCGCTTGCCCTGATAGATCCTGCTACCGATAATAGTGAACCGGACAACTGGGCCGCCAGCAATGAAGAAGGAGGCACGCCCGGTGCTGAAAACTTCCCGCCCCAGCCCTTTGTGGATATCACCTATCCCGATGGCGGTGAATTCCTGGAGTTGGGTGCCGAATATGAGATCACCTGGACCTATGGATTCTGGGATGGTTTTGCTGAGATCCATCTGTTGAAGGAAGGAGAGGAACCGCAATTGATCGCCAGCAACATTTCCATTTCGGATAAAAGTTATTTCTGGACGGTCTGGGCTGAACTGGAGGTCGGCGATGATTACAAAATACAGGTTTCAGGGATGGAAGAAGGAGACCCGGTCGGTGAAAGCGATGATTATTTCTCCATCATTGAACCCTATGTCATCCCTGATATCGTGATCACTGAGATCATGTACAATCCACCGGAAGCCGGAGAAGACTCGCTGGAATTCCTCGAACTGTATAATAATACGGCCGAAATGGTCAACCTGGAAGGTTACTCTATGACCGCAGGCGTAGACTACACTTTCCCGAGCATTGACCTTTCCCCTGATGGATATCTCCTGTTAGCCAAGGATTCCATGGCCATGCTCAATGTATTTGGTGTAACTGCTTACCAGTGGACGGATGGCGCACTGAGTAATAGCGGGGAGCCGGTAGAAATGGCAGACAATTTCGGAAATATTGTCGATTATGTTCCCTTCAGCGATCAGCTGCCCTGGGATACGCTTGCCGACGGACAGGGACCATCGCTTACGCTGTGTAATCCTGACAGCGACAATGCACTGGCCGTGAACTGGACAGCGTCGGTAAATTTTATGGCAGTAAATGGTGAAGGCGATTCCATATTCGCTACACCGGGCTTTGCATGTCAGGTTGAATTACTGGCCGGTTTCCAGGGTGAACCTAGCATGGTTGCCATCGGTGACAGTGTCATGTTCACCGACCAGACCACAGGGAATCCGGTATCATGGATGTGGACCTTCGAAGGCGGTACGCCGGGTACATTTGAAGGGCAGTCGCCGCCCTATATAACGTATAACCAAGCAGGCATGTGGGATGTAACCCTCGTCGTTTCCGACGGTAACCTCACGGATAGTCTCACCATCGAAGATTATATCGTATCGGGTATGCCACCCACCGCGGATTTTGAGGCTGAAGAGACAATGGTGCCAGCCGGTAGCTATACCAATTTCACTTCACTTTCAACAGGTGAAGATCTAAGCTATTCCTGGTATTTCGAAGGGGGAACACCCGAAACCTCTTCAGCGGAAAATCCAACGGAGATTTATTACCTGATCGCAGAAATGGCCAGCTATGACGTAACACTGATCGTCACCAACCCGTTCGGGACGGATACACTGACCAAAGCCGATTATATTGATGTGGTACCTGTGGGACAGCAAGAAGTAGTCATGAATCAAGAGAATGTCATCATTTATCCCAACCCGGGCAGCGGTGAATTTTCTATATCAATGCCTTTGGATATCGAAGTAACGGTTGAACTTTTTGATCTCAGGGGACAACGCCTGATGCTAAAAACGCTGAAGGGCAGTCAGAAGATTGACCTTACAGCGATTGAGCATGGCATGTACCTGTTGAAAATCACGGATCCGGAGACCGTATCCACAGTGGTGAAACGAATCATCCTGCGCTAATAGGATAAAGCTGCCATGATACCTTGTCATGGCAGCTTTTCTCATACTTGTTTATTGAATTTTTATAATCGATACCATGTATACTAAAATACAAGCACTATTAACGATCTTTTGTTTGCTGTTCAAGGCTTCAATGACAGGTCAGAACCTGGTGGTTAATGGAGACCAGGAAAGCTGGGACAATCCCGATACACCAACAGCCTGGGACCTGATGGAAGATGTTTCCCAGGAAGCCACTTTCGTCCATGAAGGCACCTATGCCGCGGCGCATATGTCGGCTCCCAGCTCCCAAAAGTTCAACCAGGTATCGACGGCATCATTGGCGGTCAGCAATATGATATCAGCTATTATTTTCTGGATAATGTCGACAATGCAAAAACGCGAATCTGGTCCTACTGGCTGAACAGTGCAGGGGAAACCCTGGATGACCATCCTGATGAACTCAGACCGGACGAATACAGTGAAAATAGCGAGGAATGGCAACATTTCAATGTGACACTGACAGCCCCGGATGATGCAGCCGGGTTCCGCTTTGAAGTGCGGGTATATCACCAGGATAATAATGTGGATGGCTTTGTGTATTACGACGACTTTTCCGTAGAGGCTGTCAATACCAACTTTCCGGAACCAACCCATTACCCGGAAAATTTTGAAGCCACGACCACCGGGCTTACCATCACACTGAACTGGGCAGATGCGACAGGAGAACAAATTCCCGGAGCCTACCTGATCTACGGACAGCAGGGTGATATGGGAGATTTTCCGGTGCCGGAAGATGGAACACCTGTCGCAAATGACCTGGACTGGAGTGATGATATCGTATCCGTTAATGTGGCGTATGGCCTGGAAACCTATGCTTTCGAAGGACTCACCGGCGGACAATCCTATGAATTTGTTATCTACCCCTACACCAATGTCGGGGAGAATATCAATTACAAGACCGATGGCGATCCTCCCCTTGCTTCTGCCAGTGTCTCCAACCTGGTGATCATCAATGCGGAGGATTTTGAGGATGGTACCTTGGGAACCTGGATGCAATACAGCGTGGAAGGACCACAGGTTTGGGAGCCTTACGAGTTCCAGGGGGATATCTTTGCCCGGATAAGTGGTTATGACAATGGCGCTGTGGAGAACGAAGACTGGCTGATATCGCCTGAATTGGATCTTTCGTCACTTCAGCAAGCTTCTTTTGAATTCATCTCAGCCAGGAATTATGCAGGTGAAGCACTGCAGTTGTATATTTCCCAGGATTATGATGGCAGCGGTGATCCCAACCTGTTTGACTGGACCGAAATGACAGATCAGGCCAACTGGTCAGAGGGCAGCTGGGAATGGACAGCATCCGGTGATATCGATCTTTCTGAATTTCTGGCCGCTCCCTGTCACCTCGCTTTCAAGTATATTTCCAACACCAGCGAAGCGTCGGCATGGGAAATAGACAACATCCTGGTATTTGGTGAAAGCGGTGTCGGTATCGCGGAAAGTGAAGTAAAACAACTGATCGTTTTTCCCAATCCGTCATCCGGAATGTTTACTGTTTCTGCTGAAAGCGCAGGCCATCTTGAGCTTTTCAATCTCTCCGGTCAGCTGGTGATGGAACTGGAGATACAGGCAGGTCTCAACAGGATCTCAACGGGTAGTTTGAAAAATGGATTGTATTTTCTTGTGTTGAGGTCAAAAAGCGGTCAAATAAACAGAGGTAAGGTTTTGATCAACTAATATTCTGTCCCTGCGCATAAAAATCCCGCCGGAAACAAATTCGGCGGGATTTTTGTTTGTTTTCAATAAATTCGTAAAATTGTGGTGATTAACCGTTTCACATACGTTATCGCTTCAGTCAGCGTTATTTTGTTGGTTGCTTTGACATGGCAGGTATGAAAAATCTCGTATACATAATGGTTCTATGGTTTGTGTACCTTTCCGGTAATGCACAGGGATTGCTTCCCATCCGCCTGGAGGTACCACAGAACATAGATGCCGAGACCTTCCATGTTGAACCGGTAGACAACCGCGGGGTATTGATCTTTTATGAAAGCAATGAAGTAAACAATGAGAATTTAAGGAAGTGGTATTTTGGGCTTTTCAACACAAAAATGAAACAGGAATGGATGAAATTCCTTCCCCTTCCGGACAGGCTTGAATTCGTTACTTCCAGGAGAGACGGCAACCGGCTCCATTTGCTTTTTAAAAATACTTCTCAAATTCGTTCCAGTTACGGATATTATGAGATCGTAAACTATAATATCGTCAGCGAAGCCTTTTCAAAAGTTTCGGGAACCCTTCCGGAAAAGGTTGAGGTGGCCGGATTTGAAGTTGTTGGCAATACGGCCTGTATCGGTCTCAACCTGCGTAACAAAGACACCGACCTGCTTTTTGTCAATGTGAATAATGGGGATATCATTCCCGTCAGGCTTGAGGAAGAAGTAGACAGTAAGATCCAGGGCATGCATGTGGACCAGGGCACGAAATTATTCTTTGCTGCCGTCAAGGCGGTTAAGGATAAGCGTTACGTGTATGATGAGATTTACGTTTTCAATAACCGCGGAGAGCAGGAGGCGATATACCCTGTCGAGAACCTGCAGTCGCTTAAGTTTTTAAAGACATTCGTTTTCATGCCGCAGGGACGTGAAAAACTGGTAGTCTTTGGTACCTATGATCTGGTGACCGGAAAGCAGCCTACATTGAAAGATACTGATGAAAGCGACGAAGCCAAAGGTGCCGGTTTGTACTACCTGGCTTTTGAGAATGGCGCGCAAACGAAATTAAAATTCCATGATTTTGTAAGTTTTGATAACATTTATGGATCGCTCGGGAACCGGCAAATGGAATATAACAAGTCGAAAGCCGGCAGTAAAAATGCAGGACGGTCTCTCACCGCCTTTTACCATATGCTTGAACCCCGTGTTCTTACAAATGAGGACCAGTACATTTTTTCGGTGGAGGTCTACAAACCTTACTACCGCAGTGAAACCAGGATGGAATACGATTATTACGGCAGACCGACACCCTATACCTACAACATTTTCGACGGATATAACTTTTATGATGTTATCGTGGCGGGAATTTCAAAGAACGGTGAAATGATCTGGAACAATGATTTTACCATCAGGGACCTGAAAAGCTTTTCCTTAAGGCGAAACAGCCTGGTATTTCATGATGGGAACTTTATCACCATGGCCTATGTAAATGAAGGTAAAGTCATTGCGCAAACCATCGAAGGTCCCGTGGATATTGCCTCATTTGAAATGGATATAGAAACGAAATTGAACAAGGACCGAGTAACCTCAGATAGAAGCAACCGCATTGTACATTGGTACGACAACTTCTACTTAATCTACGGATATCAAAAATTAAATAACCGCACACTTGGAGACCAGAGTACCAGAACTGTTTTTTATGCCAATAAGATCGCCTATGAATAAGAACAAACACCCATCCCAGCAAAAAACCGGATAAGTTACGATTCCCCGGTAATAATCCGGATGGGAGAAAATCTGTTCCATTTTATCGGCAGTAATGAGATGAGTAAATCCTGAACAATCGCATGAATACACTCTGGCAGATAGTAAGTTATTTAATTTACAGGGCAAAATCAATAACCCGTTTCGGTGTTCACTCCCCATTTGTTTATGAACTTGTTGAAAAAGTCTTGCGGGACAAATCCCGCTATGATGACTATCCTAAATTACATCATGTCCATAAAAAGTATGCCCGGCGGAAAGATCGGATAGAAACGATAGATTTTGGTTCTTCCGCTGGTCATAAGGAATATATAGTCAGGATTTCAAGGGTAGGCAAACTGGTGAGAAAACGTTCTCATCAGCGCAGTCAGCTGGAATTACTTTACCGGCTGGCCAGGTATTTCAAGCCCAGAACGATACTGGAATTCGGCACGGCAGCTGGAATCAGTGCGCTATATTTTGGAAAGGGAAGTCCGGATAGCAGGATCATCACTATGGAAGGATGTATGGGCCTCGCTTCGGTAGCACAAAAGAATCTCAAAAAAAGAAATATACAGGCAGAAGTAGAGATAGGGGAGTTCTCCGCCATATTGGATAAGGTCCTTGAGCGCCTGGAAAGGCTTGATATGGTCTTCCTGGATGGCAATCATAGAAAAAAGCCTACCCTTGAATATTTTGAAAAATGTTCGGCAAAAGCCAATGAAGAAAGCGTTTTTCTCCTGGATGATATACACTGGTCACCCGGAATGGAATCGGCATGGAGGGCCATCAAAAAGGATAAAAGGGTATCTGTGACGATTGATCTTTACTGGATGGGTCTTGTATTTTTCAGGAAAGGGATAGAAAAACAGAATTTTATCATTCGTTACTGATTTCACTGCCTTTAAACCTGCTATTTTCTTACTTTTGATCTTCAACTCCTATCATGAATAAAGAAGAAATCATCCGTCTGGAAAAGATCTCAAAGTTCTATCAGGTCGGAACAGTTACGGTAAAAGCCCTCATCGAAGTTACCCTGAGCATCTACAGCAATGAATTTGTAGCCCTGATGGGTCCTTCCGGATCGGGTAAATCAACGATGATGAATGTCCTCGGTTGCCTGGATACCCCTACCAGCGGGAAGTACTTTTTGAACAACACCGATGTCAGCAAGCGATCTGACAATGAGCTTGCAGAGATCCGAAACCGGGAAATTGGTTTTATTTTCCAAACCTTTAACCTGCTGCAGCGTTCAACAGCCCTGGAAAATGTCATGCTACCCCTGATCTACGCCGGCATATCGAAGGCTGACCGGATCAAAACGGCAGAAGACACCCTCAGGCAAGTCCAGCTGGCTGACCGCATGACACACAAGCCCAATGAATTGAGCGGTGGTCAGCGTCAAAGGGTAGCTATCGCACGGGCACTGGTCAATAAACCGTCCATCGTGCTGGCCGATGAACCGACAGGTAACCTGGATTCAAAAACCTCCATTGAAATTATGGGTTTGCTTGAAGAGATCCATGCAAGCGGTAATACCATTATCGTGGTTACTCACGAAGAGGAGATCGCCCGGCATGCCCATCGCATCATCAGAATGATAGATGGGAGAATAGCATCCGATACGGTTAATGATTCAGTAGTCAGGGTAAGGGACTATCCTGTTTCAGCGAAGTAGACAAACAAAATTGCATTTTTACTGTTAACCATGCTAAAGAGAATAAAGTGAGTACAGACTGGAAGATTTATACCAAGACAGGTGACAAGGGTACGACCTCCCTTATTGGAGGTACACGGGTGCCCAAATATGACATGAGGATTGAAACATATGGAACAGTTGATGAACTGAACAGCTGGATCGGACTGGTAAAAGACCAGGAGATTGATCCGCACTACAAGGATGTACTGCTGGAAATTCAGGACCGGCTTTTTACCATGGAATCCCTCCTGGCAAGGGGACCGGAAGGCGGAAAGGTACAATTACCTGAACTCAATGAAAAGGATATTACCCAGCTGGAAAATGAAATTGATGAAATGAATGAAAAGCTGCGCCCTCTTCATTCCTTCATTTTACCCGGAGGCAATACCGTCGTGTCATACTGCCATCTGGCCAGGACCGTATGCAGGCGGGCGGAAAGGTTAGCCATCAAAATGCAGGAAGATTTCGAGGTCGAAGATCTTAATATCAAATATCTCAACCGGCTTTCAGACTATTTATTTGTCCTCTCCCGCAAGATCGCTGCCGATT
>JARRQC010000005.1:0-21622 GCA_037382165.1 bacterium
GATACTGGATGAGAAGCAGTTTGGAAGAATAATCCATATACCTGCCAATCTGTACAGCCACTTCCTGTACATTGAAATCCTGTTTCAGGATCTCCCCCAAAAGACGGATATATTGAGCGCCATGCTCCCTGCCAAAATTTGTGAAATAATAGCGTTTGACATATTCCAGTTCAGACTTTTTGACGGATCCATCCGCTTTCATAACAGCCGCGGTTAGTGTCAGCAGGCTGATATTGAAATCTCCGGTTTGTGTCTGACCGTATTCAAACTTCCCACTGTTCATGCCGTCATACATCGAACCGAAGATGAAGCCGAGTATTCCACCAATAGGGCCTCCGAAAGCCCATCCCAGGCCTCCCCCACCCCATTTTCCATAGGTCCTGCCGCCGGTTGTTCTTCCCCCGGTCGCTCCCTGGCGGGCGTAAGGTCCGGAATCAAAGCTGTCTTTTCTACTGTTCTCCGATCCCGGGTTGCCTTTATAGGGATTTCCATCGTTACTCCGGCTGCCGGGGTTTGGCTGCTTGGGCCGTTGCCATTTCATCACATAATACAAGGCAATGCCGATCAATATTATTATAATTAAATACTTCATTTACAATCTTTTAATCAAAACTAACTGGGAGGTTGTTCAAACAGTTCACAGGATCATTAAAGATCTCCTGAAGGCGATCATTTATCAGTACACTTGACGAATAGAATTGAAAATAACACGGCAAATAAAACTACTTAGCTTTCATCATCCTTCACCATTTATCACTCCTCATTCCTCACCTCACCATATATTCCTTCTCCTCAAACATTATTCCAAAGGTTTTCAGCTCTGACAGGATGGGGGAATAGATTTCCCTGTGAATAGGCAATACGATACCTGTCCGGTCAATTTTTCCATTCAGCAACAGTTTTGTGGCCATGGCGAGTGGAAGTCCTACGGTAATGGACATGGCGGTATTTTGCTGATCTTTCCCTTCCACCGCCATAGCCGAAACGATCATACGTTCTTCCTCGCCATCCATGTATTTGAATTCATGCTGCATGACGATCATATCTTTGTCCTCAGGATCCATCTTCCACTTTTCTTCAATGATTTTTTGCATGATCTGTGCAGGAGAGGCATTTTTCAACCCGATTTTCCTGTTGTCAAATATTCCCAGCCATTTCAACTTCTCAAACACGACCGGATCGGCAGCATTCTGGCAGTATTCCTGCAATTTGATCTCTACCGGCATGCTGGGATCATACCTGAGAAAGGCATTGATAAAATCACGGTGGGTCATATTTTCGGAGTTCTCCAGGGTAAAAGTATCCTCCGTAGCTCCTAACCTTACAAAAACGTTCCAGGCTTTGCAAAATCCAGGCCTGCGGATGGTACCGCGGAACATGGATGGAATATCCTGCAGTCCGTAAATTTCCCTGTACTTAAGGGAATCCCTGTTTGCGTAAACCTCAAAATCACCCAGTTGAAGTATCCGGCGTTTCAGCACGCGGTCAAATAAACGGTGGTATGGTATATACTTATAGGAGCTATTTTGAATAAAAGTTGAAATACCCGTTCCGGCCATCACTACATTTCTTGGATTCCAGGTTATTTTATAATTCCACGGGTTATTATCACTTTCCGGTGCCACCAACCCACCGGTAAAGGAATAAAAGGAGCTTATCTTTCGCCCTTCCTGCCGTAACCGGTTAAGCACGTTCATGGCGGACATATGGTCTATACCTGGATCTACACCGAGTTCCATCATGATTGGAATTCCGGCTTTTTTGGCTTTGTCATCCAGCGCCTTGATCTCGGGTGTTACATAAGAGGCTGTAAGCATAGGCTTACGCAAATCGATGCACATATCTGCAACAATATGGTGCATTTGTGCAGGCAACATCGAAATCACCACATCATGATCCGCGATGGTGCGCCAGCTTTCAAGCGGGTCATTAATGTCAAAAATTTTAGAAGCACCACTCGGATGACCATTCACTTTCGACCTTGCCTTTTCTTCAGAGATGTCACCTAAGGTGATTTTCCAGTCATTTTGCTCCGCATTGTTCAGAAGATATTCGATCAAATTATTTGTGGAAAGTCCGGCGCCTATGATGAGTATATTTTTCATCCTTGCTTACATTTGGTTCGGTTGCTTTATTTTATTTACATCCTGGAATTTTATGCCTCCGCGTCAGGAAAGGTGCTCTTTGAGATATTGATAATCAGCAGTTAACTCCCCGTTATAAAGGATCATTGCCGTGGCTATGGGACCCGGTAGTTTTAACTGACTTATCGGGACCTTAAAATCGGTACGGACAAGATCAGGGATAAATCCGAGAAGTGCATCGCTGAAGGTTTGTGAGGATTCCCGTGGAAGTTCACTCGGCAGGATGTCCACTGCCATAACCAATATACCTTCCCCCGTAAACCCCATCTTTGGCTTGCGCGTACGCGGATTATAAACAAATACCGGATCCTCTATCTCAGTACCCTTATGGGTGCAAGCTATCGATCCGTCAGGATCGCAGGTCACATCACCTATGACGGTGAGTTTAGGATCACCATGGGAAAATAGTTTCTCAAGATAATCCTTTGTGACTATCCTCGGGTATCGGTCATCCCAGTACATGCAATTCATCAGGGTAGTCAGGTAAGGTATATATTGTTCGAACTGGTTTTCATATTGTTCGGGGTGCCGATAGTAGTGTTGCAGGTTGAATGCCATTCCCCTTTTAACAGGACGTGACAAATCTTCTTCCCGGAAGACCGTCTTATAGTAATGCCGATCGTCAGAGGGGCGATGGATTCACTGAGTCCGTTTTTACGAATCCAGTCCCCCACCTCTTTCACAGCTTTCCTGGCCGCCTCAAGTGATTCATACTGATGTGTTTGTTTGATGTGCAGAAAGGGCGTGTCCACTCCCAACTTGCTGTAGCGCTGTCCCAGTGACCAGAGCGAATTGATCATACCTGCCAGGCCGGCGAAACGCCCGAAAAAAATGAGTCGCTGTCCCGAATCATCAACAATGCGCTCATAATCGATCAGGTTAACCTTATGATCCATCATATCTTTTAACAAGGGCATGTTGTAAGGTTGTCCCTTTATGGTATGGCTGAAGAAAATATAGGTCTTGTGTGCTTCAAAATACCCGATCGGCATCACCTTAACACCCAGTATGATAGTTGCATTTTGCAGGTCGGTGACCAGTTTCGCGCCTGCCGCTTCATATTCGGCATCCTTATACACTCTTTTTGCCGATTTCTCAACCTCTACCTGAATTCCCTGTTTGACCAGTTGCCTCACATGTTCAGGGACCAAAGCCACCCTTCTCTCCATCAGGTATTTGTCTTCGTATCTTAATCCTATTGTATGCATCATAATAAAGAATATCCTGTCTCGCAAACTTAGAAAATATAGCCCCATGGGAGAATGGAAATACCAACTTTTTTAGGAACAATCACTATTTGAAACTGCACTAAATAAATACCGGGGTGATCTATGATGGCCATAATCCTGATGGGTAGAAAATCAGACAGGCAAATGATATTATCTGGCGATCAGTACTTTTTCGCTGACAGATACCTGTCCGTTCGTTAACAGGAGCAGGTAAATACCTTCCAAATTGCCAGGTAATTGTAGTTGATGAATCGTTCCGGAATTTCCATCTTGCACCAAGTGACCGGTAAGCACAATTTTTCCCGTCGCATCCGAAAGTATCACTTCAATTTCTCCGGAAAGGTTCGTCTCAATATGCAGATCATCCGATGCTGGATTCGGGTAAACAACCAGCCGCTTTTCCAATGATTCATGCTCTTCGACATCCAGCACCGTCTCATAATATTGAAGGATATCCGAAAGGAGTGTGCTGGCATTACCCCTGGAATCCATCAGCGCCGGATCGAAAGTAAAGGTTACGTTTTTGAAACTGCCTTTGGGATAATAAAAAGCGGTGGCATCACCATAAAGTGCATAGGTCCCGGGACCGAAGTAATAGGTTCTGTAGCACCCGTCGACCAGCTCACAACCATCGATCAGTATTTCAGGGGGATCCTCCCAGTTGATACTATCCAATGAAGCCTGAACGGGTGAACTAGCATCCTCCAGTAACACTCTTGAACCGGCTCCATTATCGTTAGTATAAGCTTCTGATATCCATCTTGTGATGCCGAGATAATCATGCAGGAAGGTGCCTTCAACAAAGTTGCGGGGTGGTTTAATAAAGCGGGTGTTTAAAAAATCTCTCCCCATCAGCCATAAACTGCCTCCTTTATCAAGGTATTCCATTAGGAATGGATTATCCTCAAACTTACCATTCCAGAAATAAAGCTTTTCTTCGTCAATCCCGCAATACCAGATAACAAGATTATAGGGGGACATCTCCTCATATTCCGGAGACCTGGCGCTATCCACGGCATTAAAGAAAGCCATCGTTCCGAGATATTGTTCCAGAATTTCGAAAACCCACTGACTACTTTCCTGATCGGGGCTGTTATCATCCACAAACAATGCGTTGACCTGAGACTTACCTGGCAAAGCCAATTTCAGCACCAGGAAGAGAATAACTATCCACCTCATCATATCCATATCATTTGGCACCGAAATTACAAATATCAAGCCAGTTATTGATACTTACGAAAACCGGAATTAACATAATTTGCCGCATGTAGCCTTTCCGTCTGCAATTATTCATGCGCAATCGTTTGCAGCTAATTTATACAGATTTTATATGGTTCCGGCATGATTGAAAGTGGTATTATGCTTATTTTTGCGCTCCTTCATTAAAACTGAATTTTAAAATTAATTACATAAAAAATGGCTAAAAGAAAGCATGTTTACTCATTCGGCGACCGCACGGCCGAAGGGAATGCAAAAATGAAAAACTTATTGGGTGGCAAAGGTGCCAACCTTGCTGAAATGAACCTGATCGGCGTCCCGGTCCCTCCCGGATTCACCATCACGACAGAAGTATGTACGTTATACAATGAAAAAGGGCAGGATTATGTAGTGGACCTGATCAAAGAGGAAGTAGAAGAAGCCGTCCGCAAAGTGGAAGAGATCATGGGTACCCGTTTTGGTGACCATGAGAATCCGCTGCTGCTCTCCGTCCGCTCAGGAGCAAGGGCGTCCATGCCTGGCATGATGGATACCGTACTGAACCTCGGGTTGAATGACAAAGCCGTCAAGGGAATTGCCAAAAAATCAGGAAACGAGCGTTTTGCCTGGGATTCATACCGCAGGTTCGTACAGATGTTTGGTGATGTAGTGCTGGGTATGAAGCCGGTATCCAAAGAAGATGCCGACCCTTTTGAAGAAATCATCGATCAAATGAAAGAGGAAAAAGGGGTATTACTCGATACAGACCTGACAACCGATGACCTGAAAGAACTTGTTAAAAGATTCAAAGCTGCTGTCAAGAAGCAGACAGGACATGACTTTCCGGTGGATCCGTGGGAACAACTCTGGGGATCGATCAGTGCCGTATTCGACAGCTGGATGAATGAGCGGGCAATCGTATACCGCAAAATGGAAAAGATACCGGATGAGTGGGGTACTGCCGTAAACGTCCAGGCAATGGTCTTCGGTAATATGGGCGACCACTCTGCAACAGGTGTTGCCTTTACCAGGGATGCAGCCACGGGAGAAGACCTTTTCAATGGTGAATACCTGATCAATGCTCAGGGTGAGGATGTGGTTGCCGGTATCCGTACACCACAGCAAATTACGCTGGAAGGTTCTAAAAGGTGGGCTAAACTGGCACAGATCAGCGAAGAGGAAAGAGCCAAAGATTTCCCGTCACTGGAAGAAGCCATGCCGGAGCTTTACAATGAACTCTTCGAAACCCAGCAAAAACTCGAAGATCATTACCAGGATATGCAGGATCTGGAATTTACCATCCAGGAAGGTCGCCTGTGGCTGCTGCAAACAAGGAATGGTAAAAGGACAGGGGCAGCGATGGTAAAGATCGCCATGGACATGCTTGCTGAAAAATCCATTAAAAAGGATGTGGCGCTCATGCGCATCAACCCTGAAAAACTTGATGAGCTGTTGCATCCTGTTTTTGATGGCAAGGCCCTTGAAAAGGCAAGGGTAATGGCCAAAGGGCTGCCTGCTTCACCGGGTGCCGCTACAGGACAAATCGTATTCCATGCGGAAGATGCCGTAGCCTGGGATGAACAAAACAAGAGTGTGGTTCTGGTGAGGATTGAAACTTCTCCGGAAGACCTGGCTGGGATGAATTCTGCCCAGGGAATCTTAACGGCGCGCGGAGGCATGACCTCACATGCGGCAGTCGTCGCACGCGGCATGGGTAAATGTTGTGTTTCGGGTGCCGGTAGCGTAAAGATCAATTACAAGGAGCGGACGCTGGAAATGGATGGCAAAACCTATAAAGAAGGTGATTTTATCTCCCTGAACGGAAGTACCGGGGAAGTGTATGACGGCAAGATTGCCACCATGGAGCCGGAACTTAGCGGCGACTTCGGGAAATTGATGACGCTGGCTGACAAAAAAGCAAAACTGCTGGTCAGAACGAACGCAGATACACCGCATGATGCCCAGGTCGCCCGCGATTTTGGAGCACAGGGTATCGGCCTCTGCCGCACGGAACATATGTTTTTTGGTGATGAAAAGATCATCGCCATGCGCGAAATGATCCTGGCGGAAGATGAAGCCGGAAGGCGCAAAGCGCTGGAAAAGCTTCTGCCCATTCAGCGTACCGACTTTGAAGGGATCTTCGAAGCGATGCATGACCTGCCGGTGACGGTTCGCCTGCTTGACCCTCCGCTTCACGAGTTTGTTCCCCATGACAAAAAAGGCCAGCAGGAAATGGCCGATGTGATGGGCGTAAGCCTGAAAGTTATTCAGCAAAAAGTGGAAGACCTCTCCGAGTTCAACCCGATGCTCGGTCATCGCGGATGCCGCCTGGGAAATACCTATCCTGAAATTACGGAAATGCAAACCCGGGCCATCATTGAGGCTGCCCTTAACCTGAAGAAGAAAAAGATCAAAGCACATCCTGAGATCATGATTCCGCTTACGGGTACACTTGCAGAAATGAAGATGCAGGAAAAGATCGTCAGGGATACTGTAAATAAGGTATTTGAAGAACGCGGTACAAAAATCGATTACCTCGTTGGAACCATGATCGAAGTACCCCGTGCAGCACTCGTTGCTGATGAGATCGCCAAATCTGCTGAATTCTTTTCCTTTGGCACCAATGACCTTACACAGATGACCTTCGGTTACTCCCGCGACGATGCCGGCAAATTCCTGAAAGTTTATCTTGAAAAGGGACTCCTCAAGGAGGATCCGTTCCAGGCACTTGATCAGGAAGGTGTAGGTCAGCTGGTTGAAACCGCCGTAAAAAAAGGCAAGAAGACCCGCAGGAAGATCAAGCTGGGTATTTGCGGTGAACATGGCGGCGAACCGAGTTCCATAGAGTTCTGCCACCGTGTGGGACTGCACTACGTGAGCTGTTCACCATACCGTGTGCCGATCGCAAGACTCGCTGCCGCCCAATCGCGGATCACGAACTCTAAAAGCTGGAAAAGGAAAAACAAGTAGTTCTCCTTATCCGGTATTGATGTATTGTATGGAAAAGCCACTTTCGGGTGGCTTTTTTCATTCCTAAACGTGAAAATTTGTAATTTGCAGCCTTCTTTTTCCAAGCAAACATCAAAACCAAAAACTGATACACATGTCAAGAGATGTAAACAAGATCAAAGCCGACCTTGAAGGATACGGTATTAGTAATGTCAAGGAAATTATCCATAATCCATCCTATGATTTCCTGTATAATGAGGAACTGAGGCCTGACCTAGAAGGATATGAAAAAGGGGTTCTTACGGAACTGGGAGCAGTAAATGTGATGACCGGCATTTTTACCGGACGCTCTCCGAAAGACAAATATATTGTCATGGATGATGTAACCAGGGATACCATCTGGTGGACCTCTGAGAAGGCAAAAAATGACAACAAGCCGCTCAGCCCTGAAGTATGGAAAGATCTGAAAAAGACTGTCGGAGAGCAATTGTCAGCCAAAAGACTTTACGTTATGGATACTTTCTGCGGAGCCAATGAGGACTCAAGGTTGAAAGTGCGTTTTGTCACCGAGGTGGCCTGGCAGGCGCATTTTGTTAAAAATATGTTTATTCGTCCGACCGAAGAGGAACTTGAAAATTATGGCACCCCGGATTTCGTGGCGTTGAACGGCTCCAAGACCTCCAACCCAAAATGGAAAGAGCATCAGATGAATTCGGAAGTGTTTACCGTGTTCAACCTCACGGAAAGAATGCAGGTCATCGGAGGAAGCTGGTATGGTGGGGAGATGAAAAAAGGCATCTTCGCGATGATGAATTATTACCTGCCATTACAGGGTATCGCCGCCATGCACTGTTCTGCCAATGTCGGCGAGGATGGGGATACCGCCATATTCTTCGGACTATCCGGAACCGGTAAAACTACACTATCTACTGATCCCAAGCGCGCCCTGATCGGAGATGACGAACATGGCTGGGACGACAAGGGTATTTTTAATTTTGAGGGAGGGTGTTATGCCAAGACCATCAACCTTGACAAGGAAAGCGAGCCGGATATTTACAATGCGATTAAAAGGGATGCGCTGCTGGAAAATGTATCTGTCGACAGCAACGGAAAAATCGATTTCGATGATGGTTCCGTCACCCAGAACACCAGGGTATCCTACCCAATTTACCACATCGAGAATATTGTAAAACCGGTGTCAAAAGCGGGGCCTGCATCAAAGGTGATTTTCCTGACAGCCGATGCCTTTGGCGTGATGCCTCCCGTATCCAAACTTACACCGGAACAGACCAAGTATCATTTTTTGTCAGGATTTACCGCCAAGCTTGCCGGTACCGAAAGAGGGATCAATGAGCCGAAACCCACATTCTCTGCTTGCTTTGGTGCGGCATTCCTGTCTCTTCACCCGACCAAATATGGTGAAGAACTTGTCAAGCGGATGGAGCAGAACAATGCCACCGCCTACCTGGTGAATACCGGCTGGAATGGCACCGGGAAACGTATTTCCATAAAAGATACCCGTGGGATCATTGATACGATCCTCGATGGTTCTATCGAAAAGGCTGAAACCAAGGTCATTCCGATCTTTAACCTCGAAGTGCCCACCTCCCTTCCTGCTGTGGACAGTGGCATTCTCGATCCAAGGGACACTTATCAAAATCCCGAAGACTGGTATCGGAAAGCCAGGGATCTTGCCAGCCGTTTCATTGATAATTTTGAACAATACACGGATAACGAAGAGGGAAAAGCATTGGTAAAAGCCGGACCTCAATTGTAAAGTTTACCGCACATCATTTTCACCCCGGTATTTATCCAGATACCGGGGTTTTTATTTGCTTTCAAAAGCAGGTTTTCGTATATTTAAACTCCGAACAATTAAAAATATTGACATGCAAACTTACATTCTCCTCACCAAGTTAGCTCCCGAAGCGACATATCAATTAAAGGACCGGGCCAAAACCAGCCATGACTGGTATACCCTGGTCAAGGAAAAATGCCCGGAGGTGAAATTCCTCGCCCATTATGCATTGCTTGGCCAATATGATTTTTTGGATATCTATGAAGCGCCGGATGAAGAAACCGCAGCCAAGATCTCTATGATCAGTCGTGCCAGCGGTGCTTTGTATGCTGAAAGCCTGATCGCCATTCCGCATAAGCGTTTCCTCGACCTTACGGAAGAAATACAGATCCACGATTCGTTGTTCACCTCCTTCTTGAAAAAGAAAAAATCTACCTGAACCGGATCTATTGCTAAAGATAAGGATAACGCACACCTCTTGCGGTGCCTTTCAATTATCGTAATTTTGCACCGCAAATGGAATTCACCCTTACATCGGATTTTAAACCTACAGGAGACCAGCCGGAAGCTATCAATCAGCTCGATGAAGGCTTGAGGCGAGGCGACAAAGCACAGACGCTGCTTGGAGTTACCGGCTCGGGAAAGACATTTACCATCGCCAATGTTTTGGCCAGGGTGAACCGGCCTGCCCTCGTATTAAGCCACAATAAAACACTGGCTGCGCAACTTTATGGTGAATTCAAGCAGTTCTTCCCGGAAAATGCCGTCGAGTATTTTGTTTCCTATTATGACTATTATCAGCCGGAGGCATATATTCCCGTCACAAACACCTATATCGAAAAGGACCTCAGCATTAACGAAGAGATCGAGAAACTCCGTCTGAGTGCTACTTCTTCCCTCCTTTCCGGAAGGAGAGACGTCATTGTCGTCTCTTCCGTATCCTGCATCTATGGAATTGGTAACCCTGATGATTTCACCAATAACCTGGTCACCCTTCAGGTGGGTCAGCGGATCAGCAGGAATAAATTCCTCAGGGACCTGGTAAACGGGCTCTATTCTAGAAATGATGTGGAATTCAAGCGCGGGACATTCAGGGTAAAAGGCGATACTGTCGATGTATTTCCCGGATATGCTGATTTTGCTTACCGCATCATTTTCTGGGGTGATGAAATTGAGGCACTAGAACTGCTCGACCCGATTCCCGGCAAACGGATCGAAAACCTTCAGCATATTTCCATCTACCCGGCCAACATTTTTGTGACCAGCCAGGAAAAGATGAAATCCTCACTGATGGAGATCCAGCTGGATATGGCCAGGCAGTTCGATTATTTTAATTCGATAGGCAAGCACCTGGAAGCGAAAAGGCTTAAAGACCGGGTAGAATATGATGTGGAAATGATGCGTGAACTGGGTTATTGTTCAGGGATAGAAAACTATTCGCGCTATTTTGACGGCAGGAAACCCGGGTCCAGACCTTTCTGCCTGCTGGATTACTTTCCCGAAGATTATATAACGGTAATTGATGAAAGCCATGTAACCATTCCCCAGATCAGGGCCATGTACGGCGGAGACCGGTCAAGAAAGCAAAACCTGGTTGAATACGGCTTCAGGTTACCCTCCGCACTGGATAACCGGCCTTTAAAATTTGACGAATTTGAACAGCTGACCGGGCAAACGATTTATGTGAGCGCTACTCCGGCAGACTATGAACTGCAACAATCCGAAGGGGTGGTCGTGGAGCAGTTGATAAGACCTACGGGACTGCTGGATCCCAGAATCGAGATCCGGCCCAGCCACAACCAGATCGATGACCTGCTGGATGAAATTGAAAAAACAGTGCACCGCAAACAAAGGGTGCTGGTAACAACACTTACCAAACGGATGGCCGAAGAACTGACGAAATACCTCATTAATCTCAACATCAAGACCCGCTATATCCATTCGGATGTGGATACCCTGGATCGTGTGGAGATCATGCGTGACCTGCGTCTTGGCAATTTTGACGTTCTCGTTGGGGTGAACCTGCTTCGGGAGGGACTGGATCTTCCGGAAGTTGCCCTCGTTGCCATTTTGGATGCGGACAAGGAAGGTTTCCTCCGTTCTGAAAGGTCACTGACACAGACAGCAGGGAGGGCAGCCCGAAACCTGGAAAGCCTGGTGATCATGTATGCCGACACCATCACAGAATCGATGCAGAAAACCATTGATGAAACGGAAAGAAGGCGAGAGAAACAAATGGTCTATAACAGGGAGAACGGTATTACACCACGCGCCATCATCAAGTCGACTGATGCGATCATGGGACAAACTGCAGTAGTGGATCACAGACCGGCAGATGCCTATGCGGAAGATCCTGAGCAAAGTCTTGCAGCGGATCCTGTCGTGCAATATATGAGTGCCGAAGCCATTAAAAAAGCGATAGAGAAAAACAAAAAGGATATGCAGGCTGCCGTCAGGGAGCTTGATTTCATTGAAGCTGCCCGGCTAAGGGATGAAAATAAGGTGCTTGAAGAACTGCTTCAAAAAGAACATTGAACGTCGCCAAAGGAACAGAAACTGCTATGAAACACGAAGTGATACCCATTAACCGCAAAGCATTAAAGATCAATATCGATACCCCCATGTACGGAAGTTTTGCGGAGATTGGGGGAGGACAGGAAACTTCCCGCCATTTTTTCATTGCCGGCGGGGCATCCAACACATTGGCCCGTACAAGTTCTGCCTACGACAAGAAATTCAGTGACCTGTTCTATAACCAGAATAAACCCGGTAGATATGTATCGGAAAACCGCCTGAAAAAAATGCTCAAGCGGGAATACGATGACGTCTTCAGTGTACTGCATGAAGAAAAACCGGAAGCCCTGTTCTTTGCTTTCGCCAATACGGTGGAGGTTTTGAATTACCAGAAATCGAACTACAGCCATGGCTGGATGGGTGTAAAGTTCCAGTTATCACCCGGCGGAAAACCCAATACGGTGATCATGCATGTAAAACTCCTGGAAAATGACGGGCTTTTACAGCAAAAAACCCTCGGTGTGCTGGGTGTCAACCTCATCTATGCGTGTGTCTATTATTACAACTATCCCAATATTTTCCTTAAATCTTTGCTCGACAACCTGACCATTGACAGGTTCAGGATCACCATGATGCGCATGTCCGGTCCTGAACTTGATTATGTCGACAACAGGCTGTTGGGCGTTCAGCTCGTGAAAAACGGCATGACGAGGGCCATCATGTTTGATGAGGATGGAAACGTGCAGCAACCTTCAGATATGCTTTATAAAAAGAATGCACTGGTATTCAGGGGAAGTTTCAGGCCCATCACGTATATCGCCAGGGATATTATCAATACCAGCATTGAACTCTTTAAAAAGGATGAAGATTATGAACCGGGTAATACCTTATCCTTTTCCGAGATTACATTAAACAACCTACTGAATGAAGGCGAGTTAGACGAGCGTGATTTTCTGGAAAGAGTCAATATGCTGAATGACATCGGCCAGAGTGTGATGGTCTCAGACGTACAGGAATATTATAAGCTGGTGGAACTCTTTTCACAATTCAAAATTAAAAAGCTGAGGCTCGTTATGGGCGTCCCGTCCCTGGTCAGCATCCTGGATAAAAGTTACTATTCCGACCTGAGGGGAGGTATCCTTGAAGCCATGGGAAAGTTGTTTCCCTCAAATATCAAATTGTACATCTACCCTACCCTGGACCCGGAAGGCAAAAAACTCATCACCTCCCGTGACCTGGAGGTACCGGGTGCCGCCAAACATCTGTACGAGTACCTGTTGGAATGCCGCTGCATACTCGATATCAGTTCTAAAATGTCGGAGCAATTGAGAATCAAGTCCTTTGAGGTATTGCAAATGATTGAGGAGGGCAATCCGGAATGGGAAAAATATGTGCCTATGGTGGTGGCCAAAACCATCCGGGAGAAAAAACTCTTCGGATACAAGGGGTGATCAACCTTCCTTGATCAACTGACCAGTGCCCGTAATATTGGAGGTAATGGTTCCCGGATCTCCTGAATAATAGACGTTTCCGCTACCGGTAATGGTTACATCGAGTTTGCTTTCAACATGCACCCTTACATCGCCGGCGCCTGATATAACGATCTTACATTCACTGGTGTTCAGCGTGGAGGCGTAAATGCTCCCGGTCCCGCTAATACGGAACTCCGCCTGGACGGCTTCACCCATAAAATTGGCATCTCCGGATCCATTGACAACATTTGTCAGGACATCCACGGTCATAGATGAAGTTATAATAGCTGCTCCATTGGTTGTAAATGATAGTGAGGACTGCTGGACATTGCTGGCAGTGATGGAGCCGGCACCGTTCAGCACGAAATCGTATATGAAGGGCGAAGTCAGGTAAACCTCAATCAAATCTTCCGTTGAATAACATTTGTCATCCTCAGTGTCGATAAAAAGACGCTCATTGGTAACCGTAGTAAGAATAATGTCGAGGACATTTGAATCCCCGAACAGGTCGGCCTGTGAGGCGTTCAACTGGGAAAACACCAGGTCATAGGCTCCACTGGCGGTGACGGCATTATAGTCGGCAAGCTGCCTGGTATCCTGAACGATATTCCCGTTGCCTGTAATACAATCGTTATCATTGTTGTCTTTTTTGCATCCCGCTAAAACGGTTAATAAGACGACTGTACTCAGAAATAGCAGGTTTTTCATGGTTTCTTTATTAAACGATTCGATTTCTTCTCTAAAGGTAACCTTAAAAATTGACTTTGTCCTTTCTGCATACCATTTTTAGAAAGATGAAAACGTCTGACTTCAAAAACTGGTGAAAATACGAGCCTGGGAAACACCGGGAGCCTTCACATCCAGATCCATAAAATATCCGAAGGCAGTTTGATCACAAACATACCCTGCATTTTTCATCCTTTCTTCCACCCGGTCAAACAATGTTTTGGTGAAATTAGCATCCGCCTTGGTTTCAGCAAGGTGAGCAAAAGAATGCAGGACAATGTTCCGGGTGTCATTCTTTTTGGCAGCCCATTTCAGGTTCTTCACCATTTTGGTTTCAACCTTCTTGATATCAGCCTCGTCCGAGGATTCGGCATGGATAAAGGCCACGAGTGCATTTTCATAAGTTTTGCCTTCCGAAACCTCATCAAACTCATCCAGCGTTTTGATCGTGGGCCGGTAGGCAAAACTTGAACAATAGATCATCAGTAATTTCATATTTATTCTTCCGGTTTGTTTTTTCTGGACTCTTTTTTCTCCGACTGCTTCCGTTTCTCATTCAAACGCCTGTCTACTGATGCTTTCGTCGGTTTTGTTCTCTTCCTTTTCTTTACAGGCTTCAGTGCTTCCTTCACCAATGAAATAAAACGCTCCAGGGCGATCTCCCTGTTCTTCGCCTGGCTACGGGTCGCATCACAACGAAGGATCAGCAGGCCATTTTTAGTTATCCTGGTTTTCAGTTTTTCGAGCAGTATCCCCTTCTGGTTTTCTGATAATAACTGGCTGTTGGCCACATCAAATACCAGTTCCACTTTGGTTGAGACTTTGTTGACATGCTGCCCACCCGCCCCACTGCTGCGAACAGCTTTGTAACTGATCTCAGTATATAATTGTGCAGGATCCATCATTTACAAAGATAATGCTGATCGGCTTATAAAATATCCCGACAGCTTTCCGGGCAGCCTTGCGATAATTCATTACATTTGAGTCTTGTCGTTGATTAAATTCTGATCATTAACAACCCTATGGCAGCACCCCTCGCCGAACAACTGAGACCGGAAAACCTGGATGAATATATCGGACAGGAGCACCTGGTAGGAACAGGAGCCATCCTGAGAAACAGTATTGAATCCGGTTCGATTCCCAGCATGATACTGTGGGGACCTCCCGGGGTAGGCAAAACAACGCTTGCACATATCATCTCAAAAACACTCAACAGGGAATTCTATACCCTCAGCGCAGTAAGTTCCGGGGTTAAGGATGTCAGGCAGGTGATTGACAGCGCGAAGATGTTTGGTGGTACAGCGATCCTTTTTATTGACGAGATCCACCGTTTCAGCAAATCGCAGCAGGATTCCCTGTTGAATGCGGTGGAAAAAGGCATCATTACCCTCATTGGCGCCACGACGGAGAACCCTTCTTTTGAAGTGATCTCTCCCCTCCTTTCCCGCTGCCAGGTATACATACTTAAATCACTGGAAGTTAAAGAGCTGGACGCCCTACTTAAAAGGGGAATCGGGAATCTTGAACAACAACACGACCTGCAGATTGAAGTGAAGGAAAAGGAAGCCCTGTTCAGGATATCAGGCGGAGATGCCAGGAAACTTTACAATGCCCTGGAGCTCTATGTTTACCAGGAAAAAGTCAGCGGCAGGAAGATCATCATTACCAATGAAAGGATAAATAAAGTCATACAGGAAAACCTGGGCATGTATGACCGGCAGGGAGAGATGCACTACGATATTATCTCTGCTTTTATCAAATCGCTCAGGGGCAGTGACCCCAATGCCGCAGTCTACTGGCTGGCAAGGATGGTTGAAGCGGGTGAAGATCCAAAATTCATCGCCCGCCGGATGCTGATCCTCGCATCTGAAGATATCGGTAACGCCAACCCGAACGCGCTGCTGCTGGCCAACGCCTGTTTTGATGCCATCAGTAAAGTCGGATGGCCGGAAGGGAGGATCATCCTGTCACAAACCGCCGTATACCTGGCCACCTCACCCAAAAGCAACAGTGCCTATCTGGCCATTGGGGATGCACAGCAACTGGTAAAAAAGACCGGCGACCTGCCAGTTCCGCTGCATCTGAGAAATGCCCCTACCTCACTCATGAAAGATATCGGCTACGGAAAGGACTACAAATATGCCCACCAGTATGAGGGCAATTTTGCCGAACAGGAATTCCTTCCGGAAAAGCTGGCAGGAACTAAAATTTTTGACCCGGGAGATAATCCCAGGGAAAAAGAAATGAAACGGTACCTGAAGGACAAATGGAAAAATAAATACAACTACTGATCATCAACACAGACAAGCATGGCTGACGTAGGAAAATACAATCGCCTGGAAGTCAGAAGAGAGGCGGAACAAGGCTTTTATCTGGCGGGAGAAGGGGAAAATGACATTCTTCTTCCCAGGCAATATGCCCCGGATGGATTACAGGCAGGCGATGATATTGAGGTATTCATATATCGTGATTCGGAAGACCGTATCATCGCCACCACCCTTAAACCCAAAGCCTGCATCAATGAATTTGCTTTTCTCACGGTTGCAGCGGTAACAAGTGTCGGTGCATTCCTGGATTGGGGCCTGCCCAAGGATCTTCTGGTCCCGTTTCGGGAACAGGTTGTCAGGATGCAGAAAGGCCGCTCCTATGTCGTCTACCTCTATCTGGATGAAGCTACCGACCGCATTGTGGCTTCCGCCAAGGTTAACAAGTTTTTATCACCGGCACAGCAAGATTTGAAAAATGGAGATGAAGTCCAAATCATGATTTACCGGAAAACGGACCTGGGTTACAAAGTGATTGTAAATGACAGGTTCTCAGGAATGATCTTCGACAATGAGATATTTGTACCTGTCAAAACGGGTCAGCGACTTCAGGCTTATATTAAGCAGGTTCGTGAAGATGGCAAACTCGATATCGCACTTCAAAAACCGGGAATATCAACCCGTGACAAAGTGACTGAACAGATCCTGGCCTACCTGAAGGATAATGACGGCGTTATGACCCTTACGGACAAAAGTCCGGCTGAATTGATCTATACCACCTTTGGCATCAGTAAACGCGCTTTTAAGCAAGCAATTGGTAAATTATACAAGGAAAAGATCATTGAGATAGAACCCGACAGGGTGAAATTGACACAATGATTCTTCCCGCCTCAAGCTCAAATCATTTATCTTCGCCGCGTGCATCTATTACTTACAGGCATCGGCGCCTTTTTTATTTTCCTGTTCGGCATCCTCCCCTTTCCGGTCCTCTATGCCTTTTCCGACCTGGCGCGCTTTATTCTTCAATATGTGATGAAATACAGGATGAAGGTCATCCGGGAAAACCTGACCAGGTGTTTTCCTGAAAAGAGTCCTGCCGAAATAGATGAACTGATCACCGGAGCCTACAAAAACCTTACAGATATCATCGTCGAGGGAATAAAGGCATTCACCATGACACGTGCACAGCTTGCCGCGCGACACAAAATAATCAACCCCGAGATCCTGGATATATACAAGGGTAGCGGAAAGAGTATCATTGCCACGCCATGCCATTACGGAAACTGGGAATGGGGAGCCATGGCGCCCAGTTTGCAACTGGACTATCAAATTATCGGCTTTTATACACCGCTCAGTAATCCCTACATGGACAAGCTCATCCGGAAAAACCGTTCCAGAACGGGTGCTGTTCTCGCCTCGACAAGAAAAACTTCCAGGACTTTTGATGATTTTTCCGAAAAAAAGTGTGTTTATATCATGGCAGCAGACCAGAGTCCTTCAAAACCGGAAAAAGCCATCTGGGTGGATTTCCTGGGGCAAAAAACCGCTTTTTTGAATGGGCCTGAGAAGCATGCCCGCCTGAGGGACCTGCCGGTAGTATTCGTGGACATTCAGCGTGTGAAACGCGGATTTTATACCCTTGAACTTTCCTACACTTCCAGGAATCCAAAAGAGACTAAGGAAGGTGAAATAACGGCAACCTATGCCCATAAACTGGAAACCGTGATCAGGGAAAAGCCTGAAAACTGGTTATGGTCGCACAAAAGATGGAAACTTAATAAAGATTGACAAGGCCAGGGTAACTACTTATACATGGCCTCAATCTGTTGCCAGTAACGCTCCAGTATCACTTTTCGCTTGGTCTTCAGTGTGCTTGTCAGGGTATTGGCCTCGATGCTGAAGGGTTCCGGCAGCAGGGTAAAATCTCTGACCTTTTCATAGGACGATAATTCTCGCTGCAACGCGTTGATGCGATCCGAAATATATTCTCTTATTTGCGCATTTTTCAGCAACTCTTTGCCGTCCTTGAATTTAATTTCCAGTTCATCCGCCAGTTCATGCAGCCGTTCCACAACAGGCACGATCAGGGCAGTAACATACTTCCTGTTGTCCCCTACCACCACTACCTGTTCGATCATGGGGTCCTGGCCTATCAGTGTTTCCAGTTTCTGCGGAGAAATATACTTTCCTACAGATGTTTTCATCAGGTCCTTGAGTCGATCTGTCATCAATAGATTTCCATTGGCAGTGATCTGGCCTTCATCACCTGTCTTGTACCAGCCATCTACCAGCACTTCCTGAGTGGCTTCCGGTTTTTTGTAATATCCCTTGAATATTGTCCTGCCCCTGACCATGATCTCATTTTCTTCACTGATCTTCAGTTCCAGTTGGGGCATCACCGTACCGCATGATTCAAACTCGTATTGATCTGTCTTGAAACAGGAAACCGTAGCAGTCGTTTCTGTTGCTCCGTAACCGTAATTCACAAATATTCCTGTCGCATGAAAAAACTTCAGCAAATGGATGGGCAGGGCTGCACCAGAGCAGGGCATCGTGCGGATGTTACCACCGAAAATGCTTCTGAGTTTATTGAGGACCAGCCGGTCGGCAAGCGCATGCTGCCATTTCAACTGAAATGGAATTGCTTCAGCATGTTTTCTCTTTTCACTGACTTTACCGCCAACCTTGATGGACCAGTTAAATATCCGCTTTTTCATTTTCGGCCACTTTTCCGCTTCGGCCAGGATCCCTTCATAGGTCTTTTCGAAAAATCGCGGTACGGTGCACATGACCGTCGGTTTAGCTAACGGCAACACATCAATGATCTCTCTCGGATTATCGAGATAAAAATTCGTCCCGCCGCAATATAAAAGGTAAAAAGTCCAGGTTCTCTCAAAAATATGACTGAGCGGCAGGAACGCCATGGAAATGTCATGCTCATTCAAATCCAACCTATCCTGATGAATCTCAAAAGTGTAAAGGAAGTTGTCGTTGCTGAGCATAACTCCCTTGGGTTCTCCGGTCGTTCCAGAGGTGTAAATGATCGTTGCCAGGTCATCACGGCTTGCCTGCTTGGTAACTTTTAAGAGCTCCTCATCTGAGACCAGGCTGCCACTCATGTAATCCTTCAGCCTTACACAACGTGCATCCGGCAATTCCAGTTCTTCATTGAAGACCACGATCTTTTGCAGCGATTCCGTGTTATCCAGCAGCCAGACAGCCTTTTCAAGTTGTTCGGCCTCACCGGCAAAGAGCAGGCGCATATCGGTTTCATCAACAATATATTTGCATTGCTCTTTGGATGCTGTGGAGAAAAAGGGAACCGTCACCCCACGTATATTGAGGATGGCAAGGTCCGTCACGGTCCATTCCGGACAATTCGGACTGAATAGACCGATATTGTCAGCATGCCCGAAACCATCCGCCAGCAAAGCTTTTGATAGCCTGGTATACTCTTCATAAAGCCCGTTCCAGCTTTTTTCATTCAGAACACCGGTTTTCCGCGTTCGGAACCTGAAAACCACCCTGTCCTGGTAGGTGTTCACACGATCCCGGATCATATCAGGGATACTATGAAATTGCATGTCCATTTTTACCGTGATAGTTAAATTGTATGCAAAGAGAAGAAAATATTTTCACATAGAAATGGCTAAGGATTTATTTTATAGATAATTAACAACCTAAGAGCATGCCGGTGACCTGTTTTCATCCATGAGACTGTGGTTTTAAAAGTCTCGTTGGTTTATGAACTATTTCCGGACTGCGCATCCCTTTTATAGGACCACCGCATCAGCCACATGGCGAGGAGGAGGGAGAAAATGGCGATGGAGAACGTGACGGTAAAGCCGAATAATTCGTAGAAGAACACACCCAATAAAGGTGCGAAAATAGCGCGGACACCAGTAAGTGAAAGATGCAGCGACTGGTAGGTTCCTGCCTCTTCAGGCTGACAGAAATAGGCGGAACCGATATTCCAAAGCAAGACCATGGTTGCCGCGAAGATCCCATGGAACAGGATGTAAAAGATCAGCGTGTAATAGATAGTAATATCCAGGAATTCAAAATGAAAGGGAAAGTATGAAGTCAACATCAGGAAGAAAATATACAGCGTGATCGACAGATAAGTCAGGGAGGCGAATTTCCTAGGATCAATATCCCCAAGCAGCTTCCCTGCGAGTGGCAATAATATGATGGCCAGAATATTGTAAGAGTTTCGGTAAAAAGCCACAGAAGAATAGTTCAGGTCGAGCGCCTCGTAAAAATAGATGGTGATAACTGTGACAGAGATCATGAATGAAAAACCGTACAACATGAATCCGCCTTCAAAATGCCTGTATGGCGCATTACTTTTCAGGATACCTGTCATCTCACGTATGGAATCACCTACAGCCTTGAAAATTGTCCGTTTTACGACGACATGTTCTTCCCGGTAAGGAATCGAAGACAGCACAAAACCCGAAATGACAGCCAACAGCCCAGTCAACGGAATGATCCAGGTAAAAATGTAGTTGTCAAGATCCAGCAGGTAACCGTAAATAAAAGTGACCACAAGCATGATCACCTTGTTGAATGAGGTAGCGTAACTGTAGAGCTTTCCGAAGTTCTTGTGCGTATAGTTGGTTTTCAGCAGGAAATTGATGTTGGGATAGATGACAATATTCCCTGAAAAATAAACCAGGAAAAGCCCAAGATAGATATAATGATAAATCGGCTCGGCAAGCATAGCTTTTGTGCCTGACGGGAAGAAAATGACCAGTGCAAGGGGCAGCCTTGTGAACAGGGCGGTCGCCCGAAGCAGCCTTTTCCTGTTCCTAACCCTTTTCAGGAAGGCATTGGTAAAGATCAGGAACAAAAAAATGATCATGCTGAACTGAAAGAGAAAGCCAAGCTGGTAGTTGGTACCATGCAGGCTCTTGATAAAAACGCACTCATTCAAGGCCAGAACACCCAGCACAACACCTTCGATCGCCATATAAAGCAGGTGCAGCCGAAAGGTTTTCTGCTCAACCTCAGAAAGTTGAAGATTTTTATATTGTGACAGCATACGATTCCATCGAATTTGCAAATGTAGTCAGCAATAGGGAACAGAAAAGCCGTGGGGTTTTTATACTTTTAAGCCACAAAAGATATCCTGTTATGAAAGACACCCTGATGGCCGGAATCAGCCAGATCACCCCGGTATGGCTCAACAAGAAAGAAACCTTAGCTAAAGTATGTCAAGAAATCGAAAAGGCATCCCGATCCAATTGTGAGTTGCTGACTTTCGCTGAAGCCCTTGTGCCCGGCTATCCATTCTGGGTCGAAATCACAAACGGCGCAAGTTTCAATT
>JARRQC010000006.1:0-45001 GCA_037382165.1 bacterium
CGCACGGTGCTACCCTGAGCATTGCCTACATAGCATGGCTGAAATTGCATAGCACGCGCTGTGCCGACAGGATCATCAAACTGGGAAAAGGTCTGTTTGGGGTGGATAATGTCGATGATACGATCTCTTCCCTGGAAGCATTCTTCAGGAAAATCACCTCTCCCACGAGCCTTCAGGATGAAGGTATTTCTCCCGAAGAAGCCGGTAAGATCAATAAGCAACTGATTCATAACAAGGTCAGTGGCCAGCATTATCAATTATCACGCGATGACTATGAGCATATTACAAATCTCATGTTTGGTAATTGATTTGTATGAAAAAGGCTAAAGACAGGTTTGTAACGCGTTATCGTGAGGGATATACTCCCTGGGCCCATAAGAAGGCAGATTTCAACCTGGTGAACATGGTCAGGGAATGGCCTGTAAAGCCCCGGAGGGTGCTGGAGATGGGATGTGGATTGGGAACGGATGCGATCTGGATGGCGGAACAGGGATTTGAAGTTACCGCCGTCGACGCGGTGGATATTGCTATTCAAATGGCCCGTAAAGTGCCGGGAGCGGATAAAGTTCGTTTTCTGGTCCGTGATTTTATGCATGAAGAAATCCCCGGAGGTCCTTTCGATTTTGTCTTCGACAGGGGATTCTTCCACTCTTTCGATACTGAACGAGACCGGAAGGCCATTGCAAAGAAAGTGGCTTCCCTGCTGGATGGTAACGGCTACTGGCTAAGCCTGCTGGGCAGTTGTGATTCGCCGCCCAGGGATAGCGGTCCCCCGATGCGCTCAGCCAGGGATATTGTCAATGCTGTCGAACCTTTTTTTGAGATTAAACTGCTGAAGCCGAGCATATTCGGGTCGGAAAGCCTAATTATACTTTGAAGGTTATTTACTATCTTGCAGGTAGTAACGTTTGGCGCCGATTTCCGACCGATCCTGCATGATATTCGACAAATCCTTCATAGATAAGCTCCGGAAAAATGATGAAAAGGCACAGAAGGCTTTTTATCAGAAACTGGCTCCTAAAATGTATGGTATCTGCCTGCGTTTTGCTGCCGACCGGGCCGAAGCCGACGATATTTTGCAGGAGGGATTTATTCGTGTGTTTACACATTTGAAGGATTTTCGCGGTGATGGATCGCTTGAAGGATGGGTCAGAAGGACAATCGTGAATACCGCGATCAACTCTTACAAGAAAAGGGTGAAGCGGGGGATGCCGACAGACCTCTCGTTCATAAGGGAAAAGGTGGATGACAGTTCTCATATTATTGAACAGATGGCAGCAGAAGAGTTGATGGAATTGATAAGCAGCCTGCCTGATGGATACCGGACTGTTTTCAACCTCAATGTGATTGAAGGTTATACACACAAAGAGATCGGTGAGATGCTGAATATTTCGGAGAATACCTCCAAATCACAATTGTCAAGAGCCAGAACGTCGCTGCAGAAAAAGTTGAAAAACCTCAAGGAAAAAGAAAAAATTGGAAAATCCAGCAAACAATGACCGGTTGATCCGGGAAAAGTTCGAGCATTACAGCCCGGCCCCACCTGCCCATATCTGGGAGGGGATTCAGGCCGGTATTGCTACCGGGGCTACCCCCGGATTTTTCAGCTTGCATGGCAGGAAGATCGCCGCTGCGGCAGCTATCCTGTTGCTTGTCAGTCTGGGACTCTGGCTAACCATACCTGCAGGTAGTGAATCTGATACGTCAGAAGATATCTCTCGCATAGAACAGGACAACGCCTCCCAAAAAGCAGGACAGCTGTCGGAAAGTACGGACGAATTGCCACAGCAAGAAACGAAAACCACTACGGACGAACCGGATGATGATACCCGGGATGAGGTGATGCTTACGGAAGAAAATGAAAGTTATACTGAGGATACGGGAGAAAAACCTGCAGCGGAAGTCCCGGTTCCTTCGGTAAATGATATTGATGTCCTTGCGGCATCTGATAAAACCCTGCAAAAACAAGAAGAAACTGGTACAGCAGACATTTCAACACCGGAAAGAGAAAACACGGGTATTGTCCAGGTCAATACGCTGCCTGCCGCCGACCGTCACCTGGATAATGAGGTGCATGCCTCATATATCAGCAGGGATGAAACAGTCAAACCGCTCACTTTCGAAAATCAAAAACCATCCGGCAGCAAATGGTCCCATGGCATCTATTTCTCGCCGGAAATCGCCCTGCTTGATTTTGACTCCATTCGAATATTGCCTGCCTATGCCCTGAACTATGAACCTGCCTTTCATTTCAGCAACCACTGGTTCATCAGGTTTGGCGCCGGTGTGAACTATGCCCGCGAAAGAGGTTTTGCAAAAGTGGATTATATTGCCAATGAAGTGGTTGGAAGTTATGAGGATGTGTATGAGGTTACTTTCGATACGATCGGGGGTACCGTCGTTCCCACTTTTCATACCAAAACCACAGATGTATGGGATTCGGTCAGGCATCTGCAGGTCACGGAGGTCACCAATGAATATCTGTATCTTCAGGCCCCTGTTTTATTCGGTTATTACAACCGGAATCCGAAATTCAACTGGTACTTTTACGGAGGTCCTGCTTTTAACCTGATGATGGTCCGTTCGATCGAGAAACCGGAAGAAAACATTTCGCAAGCTGAAATCATCAACCTGGAAAATAACCTGCCCAACCGTTCCGATTTCTATATGCAATTGTGGCTGGGTGCAGGCATAGAATATAAACTCGGCCGAAATGTCGCACTGGCCCTGGAGCCGAGCTACCGTTATCATTTCAGACAGGTATATAACGATACACGTATAAATTCTGCCCTTTCAGGATTTTCCCTGAGGGTGGGAGTGGTTTTAAATGTAAATTAAGCTTTGTATGAAACAAACTTACCATAAATTCCCTTTTTATCTTTTCCTTTCCCTGCTGGCAATGACTCTGTTGCCATCCATCCATCTTTTTGCAACCGAGGGAGAGAATACGGTACTTATTATGGGACAGGTCAAAACAGCGGAACACGGGTATCCCGTGATAGGTCATACAGTCTATATCACCAATGATTCGTTGGGGTTGAACAACTTTCAGTATTACAAAGAACTGACCACCAATTCGGATGGATACTATTACGATACCATCACCACGGAATTCTATTCCGGGTCTTTTCTGATCTATACTTACGGACCTCAGAATATGCGGTTAGACACCTCGGTATTCTTTCGCTTTGCGGAAAACCAGAACGACAACATCTTCGTCGTGAATTTTTCCCTGTTGAAAGATGCCACCAGCAACAACCTCCAGGCCAGCTTTGACTATGCCAATGTTGAATCAGAAGGTAAACTGAACTATGCCTTTTACGACAGGACCAAATGCGATGAGATCATTAAATGGGTATGGACCTTCGGAGACGGGGCCATTTCACTGGAACAAAACCCCCATCACACCTACCCGGCCCCCGGGCTGTATACTGTCAGTCTTACCGTTACAGGATATATGGAAGGAGAACTCGAAGTAAATACCACGTACCAGTATCTGTTCATTCCTGAGTTCAGCTATTACCACATGGGAGGGCACTGCTTTGCCGGTCTCTTCCCGATCGATAAAGGGCTGGCACAAATTTATCGTATTGAGGGAGAAGAGGTTTACAAATATGACACCACCAGTATCGATACATTGGGATATTTCTATTTCTACCAGGTGGCAGAAGGGGAGTATTATGTCAAGGTACAACCCTCTAAACATTCCTCTTCCTATGGAGCAATGATCCCGACCTATTACGGTGATGAGCAGTTTTGGGAAGATGCCATTGTAATTAACCATTACAAAACCGATTTTGAATATGATGTTCATCTCATTGAAGGTGCGGGTATGCCTGCCGGCGATGGCCTGATCTCAGGAACCGTTACGGATGAGACCGGCGGTAAAAACCTCGCAGGTGAAGATACCCGTGGAGTGGATATCTATCTGATGGATAAATATGAGAATTTGCTCACCTGCCGCTACACAGACCATAACAGCTGTTTTGAATTTGACAACATTCCGCTGGACACCTATTACCTTGTTCCGGAGATCACCGGAAAACCCACTACCAAAACCCGGATCACCCTTAATGAGGACATCCCAGAAAGGGATGAAATATCCATTAATATTGAAACCGGTGAAGTTGTGCTGAGCGATGGCATTGATCTATATAGCAACAGCTATCTCGGATCGCCATACCCCAACCCGGCAAAGGAGAGGATAAGCATGCAAATCCGCATGGAGGATAATTGCGATGCTGTCATACAAGTCTTTGACCTGAATGGAAAACTGATGAAATCCCTTACGGAAATGCTGCCCACAGGACAATATATCCTGTCTTTTGAAACCTCAGCATTACAAAATGGAATCTACCTGATACGGGTGAACATGGGAGGAACCACGCACGAACAAAAGTTCATGGTAAGCCGTTAATTGATTTCCCAGCTTGATCCCTCACGGGAATCTTTAATTTCAATATTCAGTTTCGTCAGTTCGTCACGGATCTGATCAGCAGTAGTATAATCTTTTCTGTCCTTGGCCTGTTGCCTTATCCTGAGGATGGTTTCCATCAAACTGTCCACGAGGGAAGCATTGTCCTGGCTGGTTTCATCCCGTATACCCAGTATGTCGAAAAGGTAAAGCTCAAAAATCTCCCTGGCCTTCTCAATATCACCTGCGGTCAGGCTTTGCTTTCCGTCATTCACCTGGTTCAACAGGCGTGCCAGGTCAAAAAGGTGCGACAGGGTAATCGGTGTGTTGAAATCGTCATTCATGGCTTCCTGGCAAAGGGTTTCAAATTTGGTCACCTCCACGGTTGACTTTTCTGAGGGCTTGAGCCTGGAAAGCAGATGGTAGGCATCCAATAGTTTATGCATACCTTTTTCAGCAGCCATCAGGGATTCATTAGAAAAATCCAGGGTGCTGCGATAATGCGCCTGCAGCATAAAAAAGCGTATGGTCATCGGGCTGTAAGCCTGATCAAGGGCTTCGTGATTTCCTGTAAAGAACTCCTCCAGCGTGATGAAATTGTTGAGGGATTTGCCCATCTTCTGCCCATTGATGGTGATCAGGTTGTTGTGCATCCAATATCGGGCGGGATCATGTCCGGAGGCGGCATTCGACTGGGCGATTTCACATTCGTGATGGGGGAAAAGCAGATCCATGCCCCCACCATGGATGTCAAAGGTCTCACCCAGGTATTTCCTTCCCATGGCGGAGCACTCCAGGTGCCATCCGGGGTATCCGTCACTCCAGGGGGAAGGCCATCGCATGATATGCTTGTCATCTGCTTTTTTCCAGAGGGCAAAATCAAAGCTGTGCTGCTTTTCCTGCTGACCCGCCAATTCCCTGGTATATTGGAGTAAATCCTCTATCTTCCTTCCTGACAATTTACCGTAATGGTATGTAGCATTGTACTTTTCCACGTCGAAATATACAGAGTCATTGCTTTCATAGGCAAATCCACTTTCCAGCAGTTGCTCTACCATTTCTATCTGTTCAATTATATGACCTGAGGCATTGGGTTCAATGCTGGGTCTGCGCACATTCAGCAGCTGCATATTGTCGTGGTAACGGTCCGTGAAGTATTTTACCACTTCCATGGGCTCCAGCTGCTCAAGCCTGGCTTTTTTTGTGATCTTGTCCTCACCTTCATCGGCATCGTTCTCCAGGTGTCCCACATCGGTAATGTTGCGTACATAGCGCACCTGGTACCCCAGGTGTTCGAGATAACGAAAGACAATATCGAAAGTAATGGCCGGTCTGGCATGCCCCAGGTGAGGATCGCCATAGACGGTGGGACCGCAGACATACATACCTACTTTCGGTGGATTTAAAGGCTCGAACAACAGCTTTTTACGTTGCAGCGTATCATGAATCATGAGCTGGTTTTCCATGGCAAATCAATTAGGCTTCAAAATTAGTAAAACATGAAATAGTATGAAGGGGGAGACAAACCTATGGCTGTAAAAATAAGCCTACAGGGGTTTGACAAAACACCGACGGCGCTTGTGCTGGATATGTTCGTAATTTTTCCAATGTGTGGCGCCTTTCAGGTTGGATTCAAACATACCCGTCGTTTCCACGAACTTCACCCCGTTTTCAATCATCGACTTCTGCAATTCATTGATAAGGATGGCCGGGAGACCCAGTTTCTGGTATTGGGTATCAACGCCCGTGAGGAGAAGGTCCATTTCTTCCGGATTACTGAGGGCTTTCTGCAGGTGGAAAATGCCAAAGGGAAACAGTTTCCCCCTGGCCTTTTGCAAGGCTTTGCTTAAGCTGGGTAAACCAATGATGAAACCGACCAGGTTCTTGTCCTTAAAGATCAACACAATATATTTGGGCTGCAGCACACTGGTATACTTCTTCAGGATAAAATCAATCAACTTTTCAGTGAATGGAGCCACATAAGGAAGCTCTTCGAAACTTTTTCCAACCAGTTGGAAAAGCTCGTGGCCATACTCCTTGAATTGTTCCTTATTCTCCAGGTGGATAACTTCAAGATTATTCCTTTTTATGATAATATCCGCCAGGCGCTGTGCTTTTTCAGGCACTTCATTAATGGTCAGCCTGAATTCCACCCAGTCCTCTTCCTTTTTATAGCCCAGGGCTTCAATATGGTCTTTATAGTAGGGGAAATGCATGACAGATGCCTGGGAGGGCAGATAATCGAAACCCTCGATCAGCAGTCCCTGGTTATCAATATTGGTAAATCCCAGAGGGCCGTGCACAGCTTCCATATTCTTTTCCCGAAGCCAGTTTTCAGCCGTTTGGAATAAAAGCGAGGAAACCTCCTTATCATCGATGAATTCAACCCGTGAAAACCGACCCATCCTGCGGTTTATCTTTTCATTGTAGGCATGATTGATAATAGCACCGATACGACCGGCAAGACGGTTATCTTTCCAGGCAGTCCAGAATTTCGCATCACAAAATTCGTAGGCCGGATTGGATTTGGGGAGGAGCAGTTCAAGTTCCCCTTTTTTCAACGGAGGTACCCAATAGGGATGATCCTTGTACAGCTTAAAAGGAAAATCAACGAATTGTTTGTAATCCCTGGCGGATTTAACCTCCCTGATCTGAATCATAATTATCCCCTGATATAGGTTGGGCAAAGGTAAAGCTAAAGGCAGTCTTTTCCTAAAAATGACTGATATTTAGAACCAATAAACCGTCTGAATTAATACTTTTGCGTTACGTACACGGATTTAAATTGCTCCCTTGATGGAAAGAATACTGGTTATTGGAAGCTCCGGGCAGATCGGTTCGGAACTGGTACTGGCATTGCGTAAAGAATACGGGAATGTCAATGTTTTCGCAACAGATATCAAACAACCTACGGATGAAGTGCTCTTTGGCGGACCCTTCCAGATCCTGGATGTGCTGGACTACAAAAACCTGTTGCATTTCCTGGTGCGTCATAAGATCACCGCGGTCTATAACCTGGCAGCGGTGCTTTCCGGAAATGCCGAAAAGATACCGCTTCAGGCCTGGGATATCAACATGAGGGCCCTGATGAATACCCTGGAAGCAGCCCGGCAATCAGATGCAAAAAAATTGTTCTGGCCAAGTTCAATAGCGGTCTTTGGCCCTACTACGCCCGGGCACAACACACCTAAACTGACGGTCATGGAACCCAATACCGTTTACGGCATATCCAAACTTGCCGGTGAAAGATGGGGCGAATATTTTTACCAGCGCTATGGCATAGACATGCGGAGTGTCAGATATCCCGGACTGATCAGCTATAAGACGGAACCGGGAGGCGGAACAACAGATTTTGCTGTTGAAATATTCTTTGAAGCCATCAAAAAAGGACACTATGAATGCTTTGTTCGGGAAGATACCGCGCTGCCCATGATGTTCATGGATGACGCCATTGACAATACCATCAGGCTGATGCAGGCCGACAGTGATCGACTGAGCATACGGTCCAGCTACAATATGGCGGGCATTTCATTCTCCGCCGGTGAACTTGCCGGAGAGATCAAAAAGAGAATGCCGGAATTCACCATCGATTATCAGCCGGATTTCAGACAGGCCATCGCAGACAGCTGGCCGGCAAGTATCGATGATAACATTGCCAGGGATGACTGGGGGCTTTCTGTAAAATATGACCTGGAGAAGATCACTGACCTGATGCTTGAGAAGGTCAGGGAAAAGCTGACTGAAAAATAGCCGGGCAATTTCCCTATTTTAGCGACGTAAAAATGACATCCAAAGAAGAAAGGTATTACCGCAGAAGGGTAAACAGTTCCTATATTACCTCCGTGATCAGCATCACCCTGGTGCTCTTTACGCTGGGTTTCCTGGGGCTGATCCTGTTGCATGCCAGTACGCTTTCGCGTTATATCAGGGAGAATATTGGTTTTGAGATCATCATGGAACCTGGCACTAAAGAAGCTGATATTGTCTATCTCCAGAAAATGCTGGATACAAAGCCTTATGTAAAAACCACAGAATACATCACCCGCGAGGAAGCGGCAGCCCGCCTGAAGGAAATGCTTGGTGAAGATTTTATCAGTTTTTTGGGAGATGAAGACAATCCCCTGCTGCCCTCGATCGATGTCCGCTTTCACGCAGACTGGGCCAACAATGACAGCCTGGCAGTAATAGAACAATCGATCCTTTCCGATGACCACGTCAAAGAAGTGTATTACCAAAAATCACTTGTACATCTTATCAACAACAATATCCGGAAAATCAGCCTGGTCTTGCTTGTTTTCAGCATCATGCTGCTGCTGATCGCCGTGGCGCTGATCAACAATACCATCCGGCTGATGGTCTTTTCCAAACGGTTCATTATACGAAGCATGCAATTGGTTGGGGCTACCCGTTCTTTTATCCGGAGACCGTTTATACTGAAATCGATCCTTCAGGGTGTCCTCAGTGCCATCCTTGCCCTGGCCATGCTGACAGGTATGCTGGCCATGCTGGTCCAGAACCTGCCTGAACTGCGGCTCCTGACCAGCCCGATGAAAATGGCCTACCTGTATGCTTTCGTATTGATGCTGGGAATCATCGTGTCGGGCTTTTCCACGAGATTTGCCGTTTCAAGAAGGATAAAATGAAAAGTGCTAAGAAAGAAAGAACCAGGCAATTTGCCTTCCATAAACAGAATTATATCCTGCTTATCACAGGACTTGTCATCCTTGGATTGGGTTTCTTACTGATGATCGGAGGCGGATCCGATGATCCCAATGTTTTCAGTGATGCACTTTTTGATTTCCAGCGGCTGACACTCGCCCCCATCCTGTTGCTCATAGGTTATATCGTCGAGATCGTCGCGATCCTATACCGGCCGGGAACAAAACCATAATTTTTCCTCCTGCAAATGTCCTGGTTAGAAGCTTTGATACTTGGGTTGATTCAAGGACTTACGGAATTTTTACCCGTAAGCAGCAGCGGTCATCTTGAACTGGGGAAAGAAGTATTCAATGCCAGGCTTGCTGCCTCTGACAGTCTCACTTTTGATGTGATCGTTCATGGGGGTACCGCATTGAGTACGATCGTTGTTTTTTGGAAAGATATCATAAATATCGCCAAAGGGGTATTTGAGTTTACATGGAATGTGGAGACCCGATTTGTCGCACTCATTATCATATCCATGATTCCGGCTGCTTTGATTGGCCTCGTGTTTGAAGATCAGATCGAACAATTGTTCAGCGGCCAGATACTGCTGGTCGGAACCATGCTTATCATCACAAGTCTCCTGCTTTACCTGGCAGACAATGCCAAACGGACCCATAAAACTGTAAAACCCATCGATGCTTTTATCATCGGCATTGCCCAGGCGATTGCCATCTTACCCGGGATCAGCCGTTCGGGTAGCACCATCGCCACCTCCGTTATGCTGGGTATCAGCCGGAAGCGGGCAGCCAGGTTCTCATTCCTGATGGTCCTGCCCCTGATCATCGGTAAGATGATACTGGATGTCAAAGGAATATATGAAACCGGAGGGGCTGATATACAGATCTCTGCACTGGCACTCATTTCAGGATTTTTAGCTGCATTTATTTCTGGCCTCTTTGCCGTATCGTGGATGATTCGCCTGGTGAGGAAAGCCAAACTGAGGTATTTTGCCTATTACTGTTTTTTGGTTGGCCTGGCAGCCATTGTTTATTATGCGTTGAGCTGATATGACAGGTGCTGAGGATTTTCAGGAAGGTAAGTTGTTGCTGATCGATAAACCGCTGGATTGGACCTCTTTCGATGTGGTCAACTTTATCCGGTCATTCCTGAAAAAGATATATGGTATCCGTAAGCTGAAGGTGGGACATGCCGGCACGCTTGATCCGCTTGCCACAGGATTACTTGTCGTCTGCACCGGAAAGAAAACCAAAGAGATCGATAGGTACCAGGGTATGGATAAGATTTACACAGGAAGCATGGTCCTGGGGGCTACCACCCCGTCCTATGACCTGGAAACCGAAGTGGATGCCCGATACAACACATCACATATTGATGAGGCCCTTTTGAGAAATATTGCCCGGGAATTTATCGGGGAGATTGAACAGGTTCCGCCTGCTTACTCAGCAGTTAAAATCCAGGGGGAACGCGCATTTAAACTGGCCAGAAAGAACAAGGAAATAAAGCTTAAATCAAGGAAAGTGAACATCAGTCGATTTGAATTGTTAAGCATCGGAGACCTGAATGTCGATTTTCTTGTAGCGTGTAGCAAAGGGACTTACATTCGCTCTTTGGTTCATGATTTTGGCCAGCGAATCCACAGCGGCGCCTACCTCTCCTCACTTCGCAGGACAGGTATCGGACATTACCGGGTTGAAGATGCACAGTCTCTTGAGGATTTTAAAGCCAAAATATTGTCAGCAATATCCGGGGATGAGAAATAGGCTTCGTAATCTCCTGATTTTCAAAATATATTACAGGACGTGCTTGACTTTTTAGTGAAAAAAATGTACTTTTGCACGCCCTTTTTAGGGGCGAAATTGTTAACCGTCACGGGACAATATCAAAAAATGATCACACCTGCTAAATCAATCAGATGAAATTATCACAATTCAAATTTGACCTTCCTGCATCGCTAATCGCTAACCATCCGCTGGATAACAGGGATGAGTCCAAGATGATGGTGGTGAACCGGAAAGACCGGACTTTTGAACACCATACTTTTAAAGAGGTGCTGGAATATTTTTCAGAAGGGGATGTTATGGTCATCAATAATACCAAAGTCTTCCCCGCACGCCTGTATGGTGAAAAAGAAAAAACAGGGGCCAAGATAGAAGTCTTCCTGTTGCGGGAGTTGAATCCTGAAAGTCGGCTCTGGGATGTGCTGGTTGATCCGGCCCGCAAGATCAGGATCGGTAACAAACTATATTTTGGAGAGGATGAAGCCCTGGTCGCCGAAGTGATCGATAATACCACATCCAGGGGCAGGACACTCAGGTTCTTGTTCGACGGCCCTTACGAAGAATTCAAAAAAACGATTCAAGCCCTGGGACAAACACCTTTGCCAAAAGTGCATCAGCGACCCATTGAACCGATTGATGACGAAAGGTATCAAACCATCTATGCCAAGCATGAGGGTGCCGTTGCAGCGCCGACAGCAGGTATGCACTTCTCACGGGAGATCATGAAGAAGCTGGAGATCAAGGGGGTTAATTTTGCTGAGATCACCCTGCATACTGGTCTTGGAAATTTCCGTGACATTGAGGTGGAAGACCTGACCAAGCATAAGGTCGATTCAGAAGAGATGTTTATCGATGCCAAAACGGCCCGAAAGATCAATCAGTCGCTGGAACAGAAACATAAGGTATGTGCCGTGGGAACCACAAGCATGAAAGCCCTTGAGTCAGCCGTGTCAATCACAGGCAGGATAAAACCTTTCAGCGGCTGGACCAATAAATTCATCTTCCCCCCTTATGAATTCAAGACAGCTGATTCGATGATCACCAACTTCCACCTGCCAAAATCACCCATGTTCATGATGGTATCCGCCTTCCTGGGTTATGATTTTGCGAGGGAAGTTTATAAAGAAGCGATCAAGAAAAAATACCGTTTCTTTACTTACGGCGATGCGATGCTGATCATCTAAAATCCAGACCCGGGGAATGCGCTCCGGGTTTTTTTATACCTACTTTTACACCTGCATGGAAAAGTATCTTCTCATGGCAGCCGGAGGAATGGGTAAACGAATGGGCGCGGAAATGCCCAAACAATTCATTCCGCTGAACGGGATACCCCTGCTGATACACACGCTCCGTTCTTTCAATTTTATGGAAAACCTGCAACTTGTTTTGGTACTTCCCGAATCCCTTCAGGAAGAATGGAATAAACTATGTAATTTACACGAATACAAGGTTCCGCATCAAATTGCACCGGCTGGTCCTACCAGGTATCACTCTGTTAAAAGCGGTTTAAACCTGGTGCCTGACGGACATCTGGTTGCCATTCATGACGGGGTCAGACCCTTTGCTTCCCAGGAGACGGTCAGACGTTGTTTCAAACTGGCTGAAAGCCGGGGTAATGCCATTCCGGTTGTTCCGGTAGGCGAATCGGTCAGGATATACAGACAAACCTCAAATCAATCCATCAACAGGCAAAACCTGGTTTGGGTTCAAACGCCACAGGTATTCCATTCCACTTTGATCAGGAAAGCCTACCGGCAGCCTTATGATGAGCATTTTACAGATGATGCCAGCGTAGTTGAAAAACTAGGTGAAACCATCTACCTTACCGAAGGTAACCGTGAAAACATCAAGATCACAGACCATTTTGATCTTATGACCGCCGAAAATTTTATCATTCAAAAAGCGCGACAAGATTAAAGACGCGAAGGATTACCTTAAGCCCTTTCGCCCTTTCCATTCATATCGGAAAAAAACATGAATGCATACATTATCGGCAGGTCTATCATTATTTTAAGAAACAGGAAAAGCCCGTATAGCGTAAAATACCATGGTGAAAAGAATCCATTAACGAATTCCAGCACGATGAAGGTATTGAAGAAAGTGACCACCAGGGGTACAACAACAGACCACCCGGAGCGGTCGCCTTTCGCCTTTGATGCCCAACGCAGCCGCTGTGAAAGGAACTCCCCGGGAAACCGGGGGGGCATCGTACGAACAATCACCCCGGTATGCTTGATGAAGTGAATTGCACCACTGCCAAATTGCTTTGTCATCTGATGGATCAGGAAAACGTCATCACCGGAAGCAAAACCCTTACCCTGCATCGATGATTCAATCTCCAGAAAAGCTTTCCGGGGGAAAGCCATGTTGGCACCATTACCCATCAGCGGCAATTTAGCCCCGATAGAACCGGCACCGGAAGCTACCAGGCTGAGAAAATCAAGTGAAAACAGCTTTTGAAGCCACCCTTTTTCCTTGTGATAGATCACCGGACCAATGATCAACCCGGGTTTATGGTCAAGGTAGTAGGATACCATCAGTTTCAACCAGTCCGGAGGAAGCACGCAGTCGCCGTCGGTAGTTAAAATAAGCTGGCCGGTAGCCAGTTTGACACCGTGGGTAATGGCGGCCTTCTTCCCTATCCCTTTGGGTTTGGAAAGAATAATATTATCAAGCCTGTTTTGTTTCCTGAACTGCCCGATCAACTGCCGTGTATTGTCTTCCGAATGGTCATCCACAATGATCACCTCGATAAGATGCCGGGCATAACTTTGTTTGTGAAGGCTTTCCAGCAGGGGAATGATATTACGCTCCTCGTTCCGGACTGCGATGATAACACTGACTTCAATGCCTGGATGCAATACGTCCAAAACATAGTTGTCAATCCGGAACCAGCCCTTTGTCATGATGCTTAAAATCGCCAGGTAAGCGAGCGCGGAAAGCGAAAGCAAGCCAGTGACTATATTAAACCCTATCTCCATTGATCTTTCTGAAAAACCGTAAACTATAGACTAACATTAAACCCAGTAAAGCCGGAAAGGCAAGGTTAATTATCCAAAGCATTCCCGAGGCGCTGAAAACAGCCAACGGGATATCATCCGTCCAGGTGATGATGGGCTTCAGATACATGGCGAAGATAAACATGCTTACCGATCCCCTTACGCCCAGTTCACTAAGGGCAATCGTAGGAATGACCGTCATGGCAAGGTAGACCAGCCCGATAAGCATGACCGCCGTGAAATAGGGTAGGGATAATCCAAAAGCCAACAGCAGCAGATAAAACTGAAATGAAAAAACAACATACCTCATTATGCTGATAAGCAGAACTTTCAGTAAATCGGACAGGGAGTACCAGGAAAAAACCATGGCATATTTTTCTACTTTTTCATAAAACCTTCCGCTGATTCGGCGGATGACATCGGAAAAAGAAGCAAAACTCAGGAAAGTGAGTACCAATAGAAGCATCAGGACCAGGGAGACAATGATCAGACCGACATAAATCCAGACGCTAAGCTTATCGGGAAACCCATAATAGGCAGGAAAGAACATGTTCACGGCAAGGAGGCCGAACAGTACGGTGGTGATCAATTGTGCCAGACTGCCAATGATCGTTGACAATACCGCCTGCAGGCGGTCAGCCTTTTCCAGCACAAATACCCTCCCTAAGTAATCCCCCACCCGGTTGGGCAGGATCATACTGACTGAAATGCCGGTTAGCACTGCTTTGGTGGCATTCCACCAACTGATATCCTCCAGTTTGGTGATCAGGATCTTCCACTTGTAGACTTCAAGCATCAGGTTGACCGGCAAAAGAAAGAGCACCAGCAGAAACGGGAAGAGGAAATCAGTACTCCAGACCAACCCGGGGAAAAAATCGAGGATGGTTTGCAGGTCCCTGCGATGGAGAGTTACGGTTTGATCCGTCAGCAGGGCAGCAAGATCAGCCTGGTGACCATGGGTATATTGAAACTGGGGAAATACAAAGACCACGCGCTAAAATTAAGAAAGATTTTTGAACGCGTTCTTCAACTGATCGAGGAATACAACCCGGATGAATTGGCCATTGAAGCCCCTTTTTACGGAAAAAATGTACAGTCGATGCTGAAATTGGGAAGGGCACAGGGAGTAGCCATGGCCGCCGCCCTTTCAAGGGATGTTCCCATATTCGAATATTCACCGAAAAAGATCAAGCAATCCATCACCGGAAACGGGAATGCTTCCAAAGAACAAGTTGCGGGAATGCTCGCCAACCTGGTACAACTCGATGAAAAACCTGAATTTCTGGATGCGACCGATGGTTTGGCAGCCGCGGTTTGTCACTATTTTCAGCAAGGCAGCCCCAAAATAGGGAAAACCTATTCGGGATGGAAAAGTTTTATACAGAACAATCCTGACAGGGTGGATTAACCCACTTCAAAAAAAGCCATCGAAAACCAGACCGATTTTTTATACTATCCATCTTAAAAGCTCATATTAAGATTGATTCAAAACAAATTCCCGGAGTGTTCAGCATGCCAAATAATCTTAATTTTACGCCAGAAATAATGCTGCTGATATGAAAAAAGTAGTCCTGCTTTTCTGGGGGACAGGTGGTAACGTTGAACGGGCTGCCAAAAAGGTCTATAAAATGTTCGATCCCTCCCTCATCGATATTTATGATGTTGCCAGTTTTGATACCTCAACCATCAGAAATTATGACCTGATCATTCTCGGAGGTGCGACGGTCGGTGCTGAAACCTGGAAAGATGTGACGGACGACAATGAGTGGAACCGTTTTTTCAGGGCCGTGGAACATATGGATCTGTCAGATAAATATTGTGCCTTCTTTGGTTTAGGGGACCAGGTGCTGTATCCCGATCACTTTGTGGATGCCCTGGGGATATTTAAAGAGGAGATGGCCCAAACCCATGTGAAGATCATCGGCGAATGGCCCATTGAAGGATACCGCTTCACGGATTCCGACGGATATGACGGCAAGATGTTCTATGGACTTGCCCTTGATGAGGACAGGCAGGAAGAACTGACGGAAAGTCGTGCGCGCAAATGGACCGATCAATTGAAAAACATTGTTGGAATAGACTGATATTCCCTTTTTTCAAATTTCAGGAAACTTTCTCTTGGTAAGGTAATGCATACCTTCGAAAGGGATATAACCCATCTTTTGAAATACTTCCAGTGATTCCCGGTTATATCCCTCGATCTGACAGGCATAAATCCCTATACCCTCCCTGTCCAGCCAATCTTCCGCAAAATTGATCAGCTGCCGTGCCACACCTTTTTTCCGGAATTCAGGCACCACAGCAACACGGTTGATCCATCCTTTTCTCCCATCATGGGTAACCAGCAAGGCCCCCACATAATTTCCCCCGTATTCCGCAAAAAGAAACTGGTTGCAATCTTTTTGAACCTCTGCCTCGATACTCGACCTGCTATCGCGACCTTTGGGCTTGTAGAGCAATCCGGATCTGTCCCAGATATCGATCAAGGCCTCATAATCTCCACTCCGGTAGTGTACAATGTTTATCTTCATTCTGAAAGGCTTAAGGTAGAGGTTCGCCCATGGAGGCGACATATATCCGGTACCACTGCTCCCTGGTCAGCTTGATCTGCAAAGCATCCACGGCATCTTTCACCCTTTCTATACGACCTGACCCAACAATTGGAATGATGCCTGCCGGATGATAAAGTATCCAGGCATAGATCAGAGGGGATATATCATCCAGGGTACACTCCTCCGCGATCTCCCAAAGTACACCGGCTACCCGCTTCCCCTTTTCATCTGAAGGGTTAAACAACCGGCCTTGTGCAACCGGTGACCATGCCATAGGGTGTATCCTTTCGCGCATAAAGAAATCCATATTGCCATTTTGAAAGGATTCGAGACAATAGGGTGAATATTCCACCTGGTTGGTCACCAGCTTTCTTGCAAAATGTTTGTTCAGGGCATCATATTGCAGGGGATTAAAATTGGAAACCCCAAAATTCAACACCTTGCCCGAACTTCTCAGCTGGAAAAAAGCACGGGCAATCTCAGCGAAATCCATCAGGGGATCGGGGCGGTGTATCAACAGCAGGTCTATCTGTTCCGTGTGCAGATTCCGCAAGGATTGCTCCGCACTGGCAACAATATGATCATAGCTTGTATCATAATGATTCACTCCGGTGCCCGGAAATTTATCAGACCTGAGCTTGATTCCACATTTGGTCACCAGCTGCATCTTATCACGCAATCCGGGATGGTGTTTCAGCACCTTTCCAAATTCAGCTTCACAGCTATAATCGCCGTATATATCAGCATGATCGAAGGTAGTGATGCCCATTTCCAATAACGAATGGATGAATTTCTCCAGTGTGGACAGTGACATATTCCAATCCATCAGGCGCCAGAATCCGGCAGCGATCCGGGAAAAGGACAGTGTCTCTGATAATCTTATTCTTTCCATAAAAATGCCTTCTGAAATATCCCGCTTAAGATAAGGAATTTCCTTATTTCAACGGCCTGTGAAAGCGCATCACTGAAAACCACCATTTTAATTAAATGCTAAATTACTGTGATACCTAATAGAATAGAATAAGTTTCTTTTGTAAAGTCCATCATCAGGAAAGAAAAAAGGTGAAAGATGCGGTTTTTGTACAATATGTAACAGATGTTCAGGTTTCTGCCCACAATACAGAAGGAAGCCGCTTATTACTCGTTCAGGCGAAAGGTATTTCCGATAACGAAGTGCCGGGTATTCCTTCACTTATTTGCCCTGTGGAAAAAGAAGAAAGCGATCCTGAAATAATGGAATTTGATTTTGTCATACACAACATGGAAAATACAGCCAGGGAACATCACCTGGAGTGGGAAGTTAAGGAAGTCATTTTGATGGATGATAACCATGCTAATATCCATGCTGTCAAGGTCAGGGCTGCAAATAATGCGGATATCGCACTGGTCAAATCAGGTTAAATTCTTCTTGACAAGAAAGGAAAAAATATGTATCTTGTAGACTTTCAGAATGATACGCCTAATTGTAACAGATGACCATCCCGTCATTCGAAATGGTATCAAGGCCATACTTGAATCAGTGAATGACATCCAGATCGTTGCTGAGGTCAGCGACGGCGAAGAACTTATGCAGTTATTGGAAAGCACCGAGGCTGACATTATCCTGATGGACATCAACATGCCGAACATGAACGGCATAGAAGCCACGAAAATCGTCAACGAGAAATACCCGCATATCAAGGTGATCACCTTTTCACAATATGACGAGAAACGCTTTGTCAAACAAGCCGTAAAAAGCGGGGCTTCCGGTTATATGCTGAAAAACACGCCTGCGGACGAGTTTACTGCAGCCATCCGGATGGTACACCAGGGAGGCATGTATTTCAGTCCGGCTTTACCTAATGTATTCGGCGAAAAACCCAAACCGCGCAGCAACTATCTCTTCCCGGATCTGACCGCCAGGGAGAAGGAGGTACTGGCGCTGATCTGCCGGGAAAAGAATACGCAGGAAATTGCCGATGAATTGTTCATCAGCTACAATACGGTGGAATCGCACAGGGCCAACCTGCTGCTTAAGGTTGGGGTCAAAAATACCGCCGGCCTGGTGAAATGGGCCATTGAAAATGAGATTCTTTAACCTAAATAAACAATACTATGGGAACCAATGTATCAATCCTCAGCCTTGCCGTTGAATCACCGGAATCAAAACATATCTGGGTGTTGACCAACTGGCAGCTGGATGCAGGAAAAATAGCGGTCATTAAAAAGAGGACCGATGACCTGAGTGGTAATTTTGTTGAACTGGCATTTCATATTATAGATGGCACTGACCAGAACCTGAAAATACTGACCAGGGCGGACCTGCAAAATCCGGTCAGTGCGCTTGATCCGGCGCATAAAGTTAAGGTGAGCGCCTATGAAAATGAGCAGTTACTGATGACAACCGAGATGGATACAGGCAATGCACATCATAATTAAGGCCTGTATCAATTTGTTTATAATATTTGAACCATGATGCACCGATTGACCCTTCTGGGGTGCCTGCTTTTTTTGGCATGCCTGGTTTTTCCCTCTGCGATCGCAGTACCACAGCATAATGATTTGCAATCGTTATATGTGAGAACAAGCCGTCTGGAAGAACAGGCCCAATATGGCTTATTACATCAAATTTATGACTCTGTCATCAATGAAGCATCGAAACGGGAGGACAAACTGACGGAGGCATTTTTTACCCGTCTGAAGGGACGTGCTTACCTGAATGAGGACAAATATGATTCCGCCTACATCTTCGCCGGAATAGCCAGGGATCTTGCCGTAGGGATCGGGAATGACTCCATTCTTGGACTTGCCCTGCTGAATATTGCCACGATCAATCGAAAACAGGGTGAGGTGGATTCAGCCCTCCATTATTATACGACATCACTAAAAATATTCAAGGATACAAAAGATACCGCCAATATGGCGGATGTTTTACAGGGCCTCATGAACTACTACAGATCTTTGGGAGAACTGGATAAGGCGATCGAGGCTGGCTTGAAGAGCAACTACCTCTTCAAAAAAATGAACAGGACCATCAATTATATCGAATCCCTGAATGACCTGGCCAACGTTTATGAAAGACTCGGCGCACTGGATACCGCCATGGCGTGTTACCAGCAGGTGTACCGGCTAAGCATAGAAAATAAACTGCCCAGGACCACTGCGACCGCGATGAACAATATCGCAGTGGTCTATTACCGAAAAGGAGACAATGAATCTTCCATGGAGTACCTGCTCAGGGCCATTGCATTCAATGATTCTGTCGGCGACAAGGGGGAACTGGCCATGTTGTATGGTAATATTTCCTATTTGTATGACATCAAGGGAGATCAGGAGCAAAAAGTCGCCTCCCTGGAAAGATCGCTGCAATATGCGACAGAGATCAACCATGTGGGAAGGCAGCTGAGTACTATGATCCGCCTGGGGGATCATTATAATCGTATCGGTGATCTGGCAACCGCCGAAAAATATTATTTACAGGGATTCGAGCTGGCCAGGAGGAGCAAGCAGAGGGAAAGTGCGAGAAATGTCAGTGAAATGCTATCGGATTATTATGCCCAACAGAACAGGTGGAAAAAATCTACTGAATATTTACGGCTGGCCCTGGCATACCAGGATTCGCTGGTCGATGCGGAAAAGGCCAGGGTGATCGAAAAAGCACTGAGCAACAACCGCGCCCTGACCCTGGATGATATGATCAAGGAAATCAAAACGGAGCATAAGGCCGAAATAGCACGTATCCTTAAGAAATCACAGAACCTGCTCATCACTTTGCTGCTTATCCTGGTGATCCTGTTGGGATTATTGCTTTACTTCCGCATGCGTGCCAGGAAAAACCGGATCATCACCGAACAAAAGATCCGGCAACTGGAAAATGAAAGGAAACTTATGCGTGCACAGGCTGTGATGGTTGGTCAGGAAAATGAACGTAAACGCATCGCGCATGACCTGCATGATGGAATCGGCGTATTACTTTCCACTGCCAGTGTTCAGTTTTCCCGCATTAAAATGGATCCGGAAACCGCTCCGCTTTTTGAAAAAGCCACCCAACTGATCACAGAAGCCAGTGGAGAAATCAGGAAAATCTCACGCAATATGATGCCGGGCGTCCTCTCCAAACTGGGTCTCTATGATGCACTCGAAGATCTCTTTGAAACGGTTAACGGTATGGACGAACTTCAAGTCCACCTGAAACTGGATGATCACCGTGAGCGTCTGCCTGAAAATACGGAGATCATGCTCTATCGCATCGTACAGGAGCTGGTGAACAATACAGTAAAACATGCCAAAGCTTCTGAAATAACTTTTGAATTATCACGGGAAGGGGATAAAATCCAAATGATTTATGCCGATAACGGCACAGGTTTTGACCCCGAGGATAAGATGGAAGATAAAGGACTGGGGCTCGCCGGCATTCGTTCCAGAACCGATCTTTTAGGTGGCACAATGAAAATCAATGCTGAAAAGGGCAACGGAACACATTACACCTTCCAGATTCCCTTCTGATCATGCTTCAGCGGTAACTTTTGCCAATCAAGCCGGGTTAAGGAATCCGCCGGATTAACTTAACGAACGCTATTTCCTGGATCATTCGTTAATTAAAACCCTGCGTTCAGTTAATCATTCCATGCGTTTATTTATCTCTTTCATATTTACCATACAGGTAGTATAATTTTGATATTAAATACATCCAATTCTAATTATTAAACCTAAACGCCATGAAAATAAAATCTTCACAAATCGAAAGCTACCCCTAGCCTGAAACAAATTGCTATCTGCGCGGGCCTGATGCTGACCTCCTGTCAGAAAGACAATAGCATGGCTCCGGATAACTCATTCTCAGAATCACTCGCAGTACAGAATTCTGTTGAAAAAGTGAAACCAAAACCGAGTGATTTACCCATGATCGACCCTATCAGTAATTATCCTGATCCGTTTACAGAAACGACTACCATTCAATTCAGAGTTGATACCGGTACCAAAGTAAGCCTGATCGTTTATAATGAACTTGGAGAAAAGATGGCAATACTTGTCGGTCAGTACCTCCCTGCCGGAGAATACAGAACGGTTTACAATGCAACACATTGCCCTTGTGGTAAATATCGCGCAGTTCTTCAGACAGGAAACATTGAAGCTGTCGAGAATATGACCAAGGTCTATTCTACCGAGGCCGAACTCCCGGGTTGGGAATAATAATCTTTGGCGTCCTGATCTGTATCAGTGCGCCCGTTTAACCTCAACTAGACCCTAATCGAGGGACTCTCGTTGCATGCAGCCGGACATCAATCGTCCGGCTGCTCTTTTTATACCTGGCAGAATACCGCTAAATATTTCAAATACAGGTATAACCGTAAAAATTTCAGCTTGCTATCCATGATATTTGTAATATAAAATGTAAAACCATGGAACGCCTGAAAGCACTGCTCGCTGTAGTCATATTCATTGCCATGATCCTGTTTTCACATCCTGGAGTGACTACCGGTCACATGAATATCAATCCTCGCCATGATGTTTTGATGAACCGGTCAACAAATGATACTACCGTCAGCTCAATAAATAACTACCTGCCGGAATCAAATCCTGACACTGAAAAGATAAATTAAGGGATTCCGGTATCCTTTGTCCAGGGTGATGTTTGATGAATCAGGCATCACCCTTATTGTTTTCAGGAATGTTTCAAACACTCCCTCTCCAAACAGCTTTAAGCTTGTGCAGAAAGCATCCGGAAAGTAATCATTGAAATGAGTTGCCAGGACTTGCAATAGGTATGTTTTGAATTTCAACAAGAAAAAAATAAATTTTGATTAACTTTAAGCTACCAAATCAACATGGAATTCCCCTGACAATAAATGTAAACAAACCATCATGAAAAAATTAAGCGTATTATTCCTGGTTTTGCTTTTTGCCTTTTCTGCAGGCGCCCAGCAAAAATTTGACAATGAAGTCTATTTCCGTTTTGGATACTCCAATCCCTGCTGGACACAATTTGGTGCAGACAAGGACTGGTGGCAACAATGGGAAGGCACTACATCCCGTTGGGGATTGACTGGAGAGTTCGGTACCATATTCATGCTTACCACACTGAACAGTAATGAAACCCTTGCACTGGGACTCGATATCGATTGGGTAAGCTTTTACTGGCATCGGTTTACCTACGAAGAACCAAACTATATGCTGGATATGGCCACCCTCCGGATCGATTCCAAGGTTGGCCCTTCCCTGACCTTCAGTCCGGCGAAGCGGATAGCCATCGATGTATATGTAAAAGCCGATTTTGGCTGGTTTACCGGAACAGCGCTCATTGAAAATGAGGATACCGATGAAGCGGAAGGATTCGGAGATATTTTTGCCGTAGGACTCTCTACCGGTGCAAATTTCAGGTTCAGCATCCTGATGGTGGGCATAGAATTCAACACCATCACCACCAAACTGGAAAATTATGACGAATCGGGATACTACCTTGATTTTACTGATAGGGACAGTGATAAAAGTCCCCTTCCGTCGATGAATTTTACAGTAGGGCTGAGTTTTTAAGAGCGGTTAACTGTCACTTGCATATCATAAATCCGGAAGACCGTTGCTTTCAATGGATCATTCCTCCATGGCTTCTTTCTGGCTGGCATATTCGCTTTCGGGAGAAGGCAGCGTTTTCAAATACATGTTTCGCAGGCTGAGTTTGGAAGATGCCGTGTAAATGCCGATGTTATCCCCGGAATAGGTGTAATCAATGAGGGTCAGTCTGACAGTATCATCAATAGACAATTCAATGTAATTGCCATACCTGATGAGCTGAAAGCGGATCGTATGGGGGTGGAAGGTGTAAAAAATATTACCCTGAATATTTTTAAACACAAAATTCTCTTTGTTATTGTGCGGGTTGAAACCCCAGCTCCGGATATAAACGAATCCGTTGGTGATATCAAACGAAATGTAATACCCGTTCCCTTCATCATCGATATCCGTAACCAGTCCAAACTTACCCATACCTTCCACAATCATCTCGCCCTCCCAGATAAAGCTTTCTGATGGCCTTTCAATCATAAATATTTCATAGCCGCTGCGTGATTCAACGCGCCAGTTTTCCGCTTTCCGCTCCATGTGCGAAGTAGGGTTGTTCAGCAGCTTACGGGCTGTTGAAAATTGTGCCTGACCTATCTCCTGCTGCACCATGAGTGCCCACCGGTAGAAACTCTTCAGTTGTAACCTGCCCTCTTCATCAACATCCAGTTCTTTTGGAGGCGGCAAAACCCTGAGCCGGTTCACATCCCCATCCGAAAAAAAGAAATTGTAGACCAGCAGATGATCCCCGTCAGGAACAATCCTTGCAGCATAGTTCCCCTGGGGCAGCAAAACATCTGACCGGAAGGAATGATATTCAGCCTGGAATGCATCGGCAATCCAATACCTGACTTTAATGTCCTCTCTTATTGATCCGATTAAAAAGTATTTTCCTTTCATCTTAAAAATGCAAGGACACTCGATATCATCATACACCATGGGGTAAACCAATGGTTTTTGCCACTCGAAACGCTCACCGCTGATCCTGGCCAGGCCGGCGCATCCCCTTCTTGAAACCGGTCCTGAACTACTCCTCATGCATACCAGCAAGTAAGATTCCCCCCCTTCCTGAAAAAAGAAAGGATCCCGGCAACTCAGCCATCCCCGTGGGTTATTCGAAATATCCTCATAATACGGACCTTCGGAACCTGCTGGCAGGCCAGGGGCTTCTATTTTAGTCCAGTGCAACAGATCCTCCGAAGTGGCCAATCCGATTCTTTGCGCTACCCCCCTGTCCTCTCGCTGAAGACCTGTGTAGTACATTCGGAACTGATTCCCATGACGGGATACCTGCATCGTCCAGAGCATATCATCATCCCACTCACCGGGATCTCCAACGAAAAGGGCATTTTTAGTTCGCTTCCATGATATGCCATCTTTGGAAACGGCATGTGCAATATAGTCGTGATTGGGGATGATCAGATGGAAGAGGTGATACACCCCTTTATGAACGATAACATCCACATCCCCTATTTCCCAATCGCTATAGCCTGAACCTGAATACATGATATAATGGCTTTATTTGTGAATTCCAATAATCTCTAAAAGTGTGGTGGCAAAACTAACGTAATTATAAATTAATCACCCCTGGGTAGAACTTCAGTGCGATTACAAGCCAATAGAAGCTATCCGAAAAATCTTTAAGTTTGTGGTTTATCCTGATTTTGATCCGTAACGGTTGCTGGCAATTATAATCCTCGAAAATGGCTGTCCTGATCGACGGAGCAATAATGACCTTTTAAAATGTTTAAGACATGGCCCGGAACTTCTACACCCTCGTTCACCTGTTAAAATGCCCGGACTGATCATTCACGATAAATTGAAAATAAGAAGCGATTCCTCATGAAACATGGCTTTGTATTCAGAAATGCGATCATCGCAGCCCTCGGAGGGTTATTATTTGGTTTTGATACAGCTGTGATCTCCGGTGGTGAAAAGGCAATCCAGCTTTATTTCGGACTGGATGGGTTCTGGCATGGATTCACAGTAGCCATTGCATTGATAGGTACTGTTTTTGGCGCATTGCTTGCCGGAAAACCAGCTGATACATTCGGAAGAAAGAAAGCATTGATCACCGTTGCCCTGTTATATGCCATTTCTGCCCTGGGTAGTGCTCTTTCACATAACTGGTATCTGTTCCTTTCTTACAGGTTTATTGGGGGAATTGGCGTTGGAGCTTCTTCCGTGATCGGCCCGATGTACATTGCCGAAATCGCCCCTGCCCGGCTCAGGGGAAGGCTGGTGGGCATGTTTCAGTTAAATGTGGTAACAGGCATCTTACTGGCATTTTTCTCCAATTACCTCATCGCCCAGTTCATAGAGGCGGATGCATGGAGATGGATGCTGGGTGTTGAGACCCTGCCGGCTGCCTTGTTCCTGTTCCTGCTGTTTTCCATTCCCGCAACACCCAGGTGGCTGGCCATGCGAGACCGAAACGAGGATGCCCGGGCATTACTCATCAAACTGGCTTCTGAAGATCCTGACAAAGAGCTCAATGACATTATCGAATCGGTTCATTTTCACCAATCGGCAAAAAGCGAGCCCCTGTTCAGGCTACCCTATAAATGGCCCATCCTTTTTGCCATATTGATCGCTGTATTTAACCAGATGTCAGGCATCAATGCGATCATGTACTATGCACCCCGCATCTTCGAAATGACAGGATTTGCCAAAAATTCTGCACTCGCTCAATCGGTGACGATCGGTTTCACCAACCTGGTGTTTACCATGCTGGCTATGTCGGTGATCGACAGGTTCGGCAGGAAGAAATTGTTGCTGATCGGATCGGTAGGCATGACATTTTTCCTGGCTATGGTGGCCAGAACATTATTGGGCGGGGCCAATGCCAGTTACTGGGTGGTTGTTTACCTGGTTGGATTTATCGCCTTCTTCGCTTTTTCCCAGGGAGCCGTAATATGGGTCTTTATTTCAGAGATCTTTCCCAACAGGATCAGGGCAAAGGGTCAGGCTTTGGGAAGCTTCACCCACTGGTTTATGGCAGCACTCGTTTCATGGTCCTTTCCTTTGATCGCTGAAAGTGCAGCCAAAGGAGGTGCCATTGCCTTTATGATCTTTTCGCTATCCATGTTGGTACAATTGCTTGTTGTATGGCGGCTATTCCCGGAAACAAAGGGAAGATCACTGGAAGAGATCGAAAAGGGATTCATCGGTACGTCTGAAATTTCAAAAACGAAGATGTAAACCTTTTGGTAAATGAATGCTTCAAATAAGAATATACTCTGTTTTGGTGAAGTGCTGTGGGACAATCTGCCCGGCGGTCCGAAGCCGGGAGGCGCCCCGATGAATGTTGGCCTGCACCTCAAGCAGTTTGGTTACCATATTGGCATGGTCAGCCGTATCGGACAGGACAGGAAAGGAGAATTGCTGAAGAAATTCCTTGTGGAATCGGGAATAGACGTCGATGCCCTTCAGACAGATCCGAAACTGCCGACCAGTGAAGTGTTGGTCCACCTCGATGATGACAACAACCCGACCTATGAGATTCTTGAACCGGTAGCCTGGGATAATATCGAAATGACGGAACAACTGGCTGTTCTCTCTTACCAGGCCGACCTGGTCATATTTGGTTCGCTGGCATCAAGGAATACAAAAACCAGGGAGACACTGCACAGGATGCTCAATGCAAAAAGTTTCAAAGTGATGGACATCAACCTGCGTCCGCCCTATGATTACAAGGAACATACAGAAGAGCTCATGCAAAGGGCGGACTTTATCAAACTCAATGAACCTGAACTTGAACAGGTAGTCAACGAGTGGAACAAACAGCATATTCCAGAGGAAGACAAACAGCTCAGGTGGGTGGCCAAAACATTTGGCTGCGAACTTATTTGCCTGACCAAAGGGGAAAATGGAGCTGTTCTTTATCATGACGGTATGATCGATCACGATCCCGGATTTAAAGTGAAAACAGTAGACAATGTGGGGGCGGGTGATGCCTTCCTGGCCGGTTTCATTTCACAGTACCTGATGGGGTCACGGGGTAAAAAGGCACTGGAGTATGCTTGTGCGACCGGTGCGTTTGTGGCTTCCAGGGAAGGGGCCACACCGAAATATGAACTGCATGAGATTGACCGGATTATACATCAAAGGAAATGATAAGAAATAAACTGTTGCTCTTCTCCTCTCTGCTTGCCTTGCTGGTTGTCTTTTCCTGTAATTACCAGGAGCAGGAAAAGAATTCAAGCCCTGTTACCAGGCAGTTATCTGAAAGTCAATACAATGAAAAATACCGTCCGCAGATCCATTTTTCACCGGATTCCATGTGGATGAATGATCCGAATGGCATGGTCTATTATGATGGAGAATATCATTTATTCTACCAGTACTACCCGGAAGATATCGTCTGGGGGCCCATGCACTGGGGTCATGCCATAAGTACGGACCTTGTTCGATGGGAACATCTTCCCATTGCTTTGTATCCTGATGAGCATGGATATATTTTCTCAGGGAGCGCAGTGGTAGACCACAATAACACTTCGGGTCTCGGGACTGAAGAGCAGCCGCCCATGGTAGCTATTTTTACTTATCATGATGCTGAAGCTGCCGATAAAGGCAGTATTGACTACCAGACACAGGGTATTGCCTATAGCCTGGACAGGGGAAGGAATTGGACAAAATACGACCAGAACCCTGTATTGCCAAATCCCGGATTACGGGATTTTCGTGATCCGAAAGTGATGTGGTATCCCCGGGAGGAAATGTGGATCATGAGCCTGGCTGCAGGTGACCATATCCGCTTCTATTCCTCTCCGGACTTAATTCATTGGGATTTTGAAGGTGAATTTGGCAGCAATGCAGGTGCTCACGGTGGGGTTTGGGAATGCCCTGATCTGTTTCCCCTGATGGTTGGCAGTGTCAAAAAATGGGTATTGCTCGTAAGCATCAATCCCGGAGGGCCATTTGGCGGTTCGGCGACACAATACTTTATCGGTCAGTTCAATGGCAAAACATTTGTCAACGATAACAGTGACTCAGCAATATTATGGCTTGACCATGGCAGGGACAATTATGCCGGGGTCACTTACTCCAATATCCCCGAAAAAGATGGCCGGAGAATTTTTATCGGCTGGATGAGTAACTGGGACTATGGTCAGGAAGTACCGACCAAAAGATGGAGAAGTGCCATGACAATCCCAAGGACACTCGAATTGAAGAATACGGAGGAAGGAATAAGGCTGTTCTCAAGACCAGTAATCGAACTGGAAACACTTCGCAAAGACACAACCCGGTTAAACATTGGTTTGATACCTGAAAATCAAAATATTACCATCCCCCTGGAAATACCCTGCGAAATTGACCTGCAATTTACCACGAACGGTAATCATCCGGAAGCCGATTCACGGTTTGGTCTCTCACTTTTCAATGCGATGGGTGAGCAAATGACCATCGGGTTTCGTCCGGCTGAGCAAGAGTTTTACACTGACCGCAGGTCGAGCAGCAAACGGGTATTTAACGAGGGTTTTGAAAGTGTCCAATACGCACGCTTCAATCCCGAAGATGGACAGATCGAAATGAGACTGTATATCGATGTCTCCAGTGTTGAGTTGTTTGCCGGCGACGGAGAAGTGGTTATGACTGATCTTTTCTTTCCGGTGGAAGAATACGACTCCCTGACCTTTTTCTCTCAGGATACCGAAGCCATCCTTCAGAAAGGAATCCTGTATTCTCTGCAACCTATCTGGTAAATAAACTTTTACCGATACCTGCTCACATATCTTTGGATAGCCCTTGGTGAACCCATCTCTTTCAAAGTATAAGTACTTGACATTCAGGTTATTTTTTCTTACCTTAGTGCGTTGTTAAAACTACTGTACTCATTAAAAAAACTGTCACTATGAAAAGAACTTTGATTTTGCCCATTATTACGCTGGGGGTATTCCTGTCCGTTACCTGGTATGGATGCTGCCCTCCGTACGATGAGGCCAAGACACTGGCTGTACCTCTGTGGCCACAGGAAACTACCTGGTGGTGCTGGGCAGCCAGCGGCCAGATGTGTATGGATTTCCTGGGAAATAATGTTTCCCAGTGTACGCAGGCCAACAACCGGTTTGGTATGACCAATTGCTGCAATTCCCCTACACCCAATGCTTGTATCCAGGGGGGATGGCCTGAATTCAGCAAATATGGGTTCACTTCCAATCATACCAGTAACACCGCCTTAAGCTGGGACAAGATCCGCAGCGAGATCGACTGCAAGAACCGTCCTTTCACCTATACCTGGCACTGGGCCGGCGGCAGCGGACACATGGTAACAGTTGTAGGCTATTCCGTAGGAGAATCTCCGGGAGAGAAGTACCTGCACATCAACAATCCCCTCCCCGTCAATGTAGGCAGCACGTATACGATCACTTACACTGCTTATGTAGCCGGCAGTCCCGGTTCGTCCCACTGGGATGATTATTACGAAATAGTACGTACACCCTAAATCTCACCCATCATGAAAAAAATAGTTGTAATACTGATCAGCATAACCTTGATCTGGGGTGCAAACCTCTATGGACAGAACCAGGATTACATGGAACTGGCCAGGCGGACGTTGGAAGAATTCTCCTATTCGGTCACAGACCAGAATGCCAAATATTACGGCCTCTCCTCACCGGATGTTCTGAAAACAGTAAAGCCCGGAGATCCTGTCATACACTACGCGGTGGGTCTCAACAGCCTGAAGGAATATACGGCTGACATGGATCCTGAAAAGATCATCACGGAAATGGGTTATGTCACCGTTCCATTGGTCAACCCGGAAACCGGTAAGGTGGAGACTTTTGTGATGCTGAGCCGTATCGAAGGAAAATTCCAGCCGGCCGGCATGGGTCAGGCACCCTATAGCATGAACTTCATGGTTTTGACCAAACGGGCTGAAGTGCCAAAAGATGCCAGGCTGATCCGTATCCCGGCACTGAACATGGCCTATATCGGCATGACTATGAATGATACACTGAAACTCATTCCAATCCTTAACAAGGATCAGATGGAATTTATTCCGGAACCCGCCTCAATGATCTTCGAAGAACTGGGAAGGCAGGTGAAGGATCTGAAAGAGGATGTTCCGCACTAAATTACTTAGAAGCAGAGCGCTCGGGGTAATACATGGAAATTACCACGGGATCGGGGAATTAACCCACACCTCTTCTCATCCGCAGAAGTGGAATCGACGGCGGAATTAAGTCAGTTAATGTATTTTAATTGAATAGTATTTTGAATACCAATCCCGGGCGACATTGTCCGGGATTGTTTTTTCAGGAAATATTGGTATCAATGGGTATCCGATAAATAAATGTGACTATAAGTTTTAAGAGTCATAGATACCCTAAAACACCCTGGCGACAATATCCTGATAGTTGTTTATTGATAATTGAAGCAATGAACCTTTGGATGATCCGGTAGGTTGATTTATTTATGACTTATGGAGTGCAGGTAGTTTAATAATATTAATTTTTGCTTAACGGATATTTGTAAAATGAGAGTGGTAAATTTTTTCATGCTGGCAACTACACTATTCTTATTGTCCTGTAATGCTAATTTTAAGCATCTCAACAAAGAAACAAATGTTAACCAACTCACTACCGAGCTTCTTTTACAGGATGAGGTTTACAGTGATAAGATTGAGGATTTCTACAACAGCGGTCAGGAAGGCTATTTTGAGGGACAAGAAGGCGTTCCCATTTATTACAAGTTCTTCAGACAATCAGACAGAAAAGCGCCGGCCATCATGATCTCTTCAGGAAGGACAGAAGCTGCGATCAAATACAAAGAACTGATCTTTGATCTGTATAACGAGGGTTATTCAGTTTATATTCATGATCACAGGGGGCAGGGGCTATCAGGGAGAATGACCGAAGACCCGGATATGGGCTACATCGATACGTTCCAGTTCTATGTTGACGATATGAAGTTTTATTATGACAATATGGTCATACCCGGCGGTCATAAACAGATTTATTTGCTGGCTCACTCCCTGGGTGGTGCGATCGGCATGACTTACCTTGAACAGTATGCAGGAGATTTTAAAGCTGCTGCCTTCTCCTCTCCGATGCTCGGACTGAAACCACCTGCCTGCGAAGCGGTAATGCTCCTAGCCGGTGATGAACCTAAATATGCGCTGGGTCAGCATAAATATGATGATGACAAAACTGACTTTACAAAGAACAAGCTGACCGGTTCAAAAATCCGGTATGAAAGGATGATCGAAGCTTACGAGAAAGAACCCAAAGCGAGATTGGGCGGAGCCACCTATCAATGGGTGTTGAGATCATGCCAACAATTTGACTATATGAACGAAAACATCGACCGGATCCAAACGCCTTTTATCCTCTTTTCCGCTGAAGACGAGCGGATCGTAAATCCCAGGGCACATCAGCGCTTTGTCGAAAGTGCGCTGGAGCTGGGCAAAACCTGCCAGGCGTGGGTGATCGAGAACGCACAGCATGAGCTGCTGATTGAAAAGGATGAACAACGGATAGATACGCTGAACCATATTTTGAAGTTCTACGCGCAGTACCGCTGACTATAGATCACTGAAAGCTCAGAAAAGTCAAATTAACCCGCATCTATAAAAGAAAAATTATACTTTATCATTTATTTTTGCAGTAGGCGTCATCTATTATATATGAACCCAAATGAGAAAATGTCTTCGATGATCTCTCCCGGTGTTTTGAACAGTGTCTTCGGATACATTCATTTGCTAGACCATAAGGGGGGCGTCAATTATCATATGATGCTGCTTATCGAATAAAGGATGATGAATATAGAGATCCCGCAGAGTTTTTTGTTAATTGCTTTTGTGCTGTACCCGGCGCTTCTGGCTATGGGTGACAATGTCTGGGGTACAACGGATAAATACCAACAGAAAGTGAGTCAAAAAAGCCTCTTTTTCTTTATCACCCACAACAGGGATCAGGCTATGTTTAGCTGCCTGGTTGAGGGAAGAGGTAACAAGCCAATTACAAAACCTGCAGGGAATATTTGGGGAATTCAGAACCAGCCATCCTGAAAGCATAAACCAACAATACATTTTGCACTATGAAATATGGATTTTTTGATGACGAAAGAAAAGAATACGTAATCACGAATCCGGAAACGCCCTATCCCTGGATCAATTATTTGGGAAATCATGATTTTTTCTCGCTGATCTCCAATACAGCAGGGGGATATACCTTTTACAAGGATGCCAAATTTCGCCGCCTGACCAGATATCGCTACAATAACGTCCCCACCGATGATGGCGGGAAATATTTCTACATCAAGGACGGGGATACGATCTGGTCACCGGGCTGGAAACCGGTAAAAACAGCGCTCGACAGCTACGAATGCCGGCATGGTTTAAGCTATACCCTCATCAAAGGGATAAAAAACGGAATAGAGGCGGAAGTGCGTTATTTCGTTCCCCTGCATTTCAGGGGCGAGATACAGCAGGTCAGACTGAAGAACGACTCTTCCACGAACAAATCCATTAAACTTTTCTCTTTCATGGAATGGGCGCTGTGGAATGCGCAGGATGATATCACTAACTTTCAGCGTAACCTATCCACAGGCGAAGTGGAAGTGGAAGATTCGGTCATTTACCACAAAACGGAATACCGGGAAAGAAGGAACCATTATGCCTTTCATGCGGTAAACCATCCCCATGCAGGGTTTGATACCGACAGGGAAACCTTTTTGGGTCTGTATAATGGCTTTGACCAACCCCAGATTGTTGCTGAAGGGAAAGCGAACAATTCAGTGGCCCATGGCTGGTCACCCGTTGCTTCACACTATTTCGAGATGGAACTGGAACCCGGAGAGGAAAAGTCGCTGATCTTTCTGCTTGGATATGTCGAAGTTCCGGAAGAAGAAAAATGGGAGAAGAAGGGTGTGATCAATAAGACCAAAGCCAAAGAAATGATAGCCGCCTTCGATTCGGATGAAAAAGTCGAGCAGGCATTTCAGGCCCTCAAACAATACTGGAATGATCTCCTTGGTAATTATCTGCTGGAGCACCAGGATAAGCGGCTGAAACGGATGGTCAATACCTGGAATCAATATCAATGCATGGTCACCTTCAACATGTCGCGAAGCGCTTCCTATTTTGAGTCGGGTATCGGACGCGGCATGGGTTTCAGGGATTCCAACCAGGACCTGATCGGCTTTGTACATCAGGTACCCGAACGTGCCCGTGAACGTATTATTGACATTGCTTCCACACAGTTCCCCGACGGAGGCTGCTATCACCAGTACCAGCCGCTGACCAAAAGGGGGAACCATGACATTGGGGGAGGATTCAACGACGACCCGCTATGGCTTATACTTGGGACTACAACTTATATCAAGGAGACCGGAGACATGGACATATTAGATGAGATGGTGCCTTATGATAATGATCCAAACCTCGCACAACCACTTTTTGATCACCTCAGGGTTTCGTTCGAACATGTCATTAATAACCTGGGGCCACATGAACTGCCACTGATCGGACGGGCTGACTGGAATGACTGCCTGAACCTGAATTGTTTTTCCGCTGATCCGGACGAGTCATTTCAAACCGCAGATAATACAACCGAAGGCTCTAAGGCCGAATCGCTGATGATCGCCGGGTTGTTCGTGGTTTGTGGCCGCGATTATATTGAATTGTGTCAAAACGCGGGCAAACAGGAAGAGGCTGACAGGGCAAGTCGTTATGTTGAGAAAATGGCTGAGGCCATAAAACAGCATGGATGGGATGGAGAATGGTTCCTGCGTGCGTATGATTTTTATGGCAACAAGATTGGCAGCCATGAAAATGAAGAGGGAAAAATCTTCATCGAGTCAAATGGTTGGTGTTCCATGGCGGGAATAGGGAAAGAAGAAGGAATGGTTACCAAAGCCCTGGATTCAGTTGCGAAACATCTCGACACAAAATATGGTCTCGTGCTGAACCATCCCAGCTATTCAAAATATCACCCGGAGTTGGGGGAAATATCCTCCTATCCACCCGGATACAAGGAAAATGGCGGCATTTTCTGCCATAATAACCCCTGGATCATGATCGGGGAAACGGTGATGGGAAGAGGAGAAGAAGCCTTCGGTTATTACAAAAAAATTGCGCCAGCTTACCTTGAAGAGATCAGCGAACTGCACAGAACGGAACCCTATGTATATGCACAAATGATCGCCGGCAAAGACGCGTATAAGCCGGGCGAAGCGAAGAATTCATGGCTCACGGGAACGGCGGCATGGAACTATTATGCCATTACTCAGCATATTCTGGGAATCAAACCACATTACGAAGGACTGCTTATCGATCCTTGCATCCCTCCATCGTGGGATGGGTTTACCATACACAGGACTTTCCGCGGGGTGAAATACTGCATCAAAATAAGCAACCCAAATAAAGTATCTAAAGGAGTTGCCCGGATGATCATTGATGGGGAAACCCATTCCGGTGAGATAGTTCCACTTTTTGAAGCGGGAACAAAACACGAAGTCAGCGTCATTTTGGGGTAATTGCTTTAGCCCTGAGGATGAGGACAGGGATATCCGGCCAATTTACCCGGGAAAATAAAATGAAAAGGTATACCAACTTTATCCTGATTGTTTTTCAAGTCCGGATTTAATCGTTTATCCATGCCGTAATATATTGAACAGTATATACAATGGATGATGACCGGACCATTCAATGATGCAACGATTCATGACAGGCATGGCAAACCGAAACCAGCCAGTCGATGGGCTCCCTTCCGATGTTTCGTTTCGCGTACCTTTTATGATGAACCTGGGTGGCACGCGCCCCGCAATACACACATTGCCAGTTATCCCTTCTGAGCACTACATAACGCTTGCGCCTCCAGTCATCTGATTTAAGGTAAACATTCCGGTAATAGTCCCTGCGGCGCTTTCGCTTCCTTTCAAAGGACCAACGTTTAAATACGGTAATGCCAACGATGACAACGATAAAAATGAGAATCCTGTAATCCATGCTTTAAAGCTTGTGGTGCCAATCATTCAACAACTTGTCTTTCAATTTTTGGAAATCATCTTCCGAAATAATCCCTTTTTCCTTAAGGTCATGAAGTCTGGTGATTTCCTCTGAGATGCTATATTCGGATGCAGGCGCTTTTTTGTCGGCGGAATTTACCAAATATTGGGCCTGTTCCCTGATCTGCAATTTTCTATACTCTTCCTGGTACAGGGTAATCATATCCTTTAAAACCTTAGGTCTGGCAACCAAACGGTGTATTGTGGCGCCAGCCTCGGCAGCGGAGTGTATCTGCACCTCACCATAATTGAATATCCTTCCCAGGAGGGGTTGCCTGTAGGAGACATTATTGATCTTGTCCAACGGGGTTTCCTTGGAATTATTGGTAAATACCCCGTATTCATCGATTACTCTCAAATTGGTTACCGCCCATAAATTATTATTTCTGTCCATGATCCTGTATAGGAACCATAAAAGCGTCAGAACGATTGTTATCCCTGCACCCACGAGAATGATGTTGCCATAAGCGGTATCAGCACCGTATACGCCAGCCACTGCGGCAATGGCCAGCAATATGATGGCCCCAAGCGTGGGTTGTAAAAGTACAAGCCAGTGTTTTCTGATTGTCAGGACTACCTCTTCATTTTCCTTTAATTGCGTCTTCATGATGAATCCATTGATTAACGATTATATTCATTCACCTGCAGCCATAGCAGCAACCACAGCCATGGCTTTCCTCCAAAAAGTTACGATTTAGTCTTTAGTTTCAGTTAAAGGCTGCAAAATTAGGGCTTTTGGGGGAGACACCAGGAATCCGGAAGTAATTTATAGCCTATTTAAAGAAAGATGATTCATTGAGGCCTTATTTCAAAAGCCGCAAATTCAATGAAAACAATTGGTGCAGCTATTTGCGTATTTTCTCTATTTACCGAACACTCCTATTTTTTCCTCTTCAAACAAATCCTTTACCTCTGTAAGGATATCCGGATCATCAATGGTTGAAGGAACGGCGAAATCCTTGCCGTCTGCGATAGACCGGATAACCTTACGCAGGATCTTCCCGGATCGTGTTTTGGGCAACCTTACGGCCACCAGCACCCTTTTCAGGGAAGCCACAGGACCGATCGCCTTTCGTATGTCATTGACCACTTCTGTCTGCAGCTGAAAATGCTCAATATCGGTTCCGGATTTAAGAACGGTGATGGCAAGGGGTATCTGTCCTTTCAGGTCATCTTCGATACCAACCACACAACACTCCGCTACAGCCGGGTGCCTGGCGACCACCTCTTCCATTTCCGCTGTTGAAAGCCGGTGTCCGGCCACATTGATGATATCGTCCACACGGCCGGTGATGAAAACATAACCGTCTTCATCCAGGTAACCCCCATCACCGGAGAAGTAATATCCATCGAACATTTCGAAATAGCCCCGTCTGAACCGCTCGGTATCGCCCCAAAGGTTGGGCAGTGTTCCCGGAGGCAGCGGCAATTTGATGGCGACATACCCTTCTTCCAACTTATCTGCCTGGCTTCCATCCTGTCGTAAAATATGCAGGTCATATCCAAAGACCGGTTTTGTGGCAGAGCCGGGTTTGATGTCAAAGTGTTTTTCGCACCCCATCATATTGGCCACCATCGGCCATCCGGTTTCCGTTTGCCACCAGTGGTCGATGACCGGAACATTCAGCTGCTTTGAAGCCCAGTCCAAGGTAGGCACGTCACAGCGTTCACCGGCCAGAAAGAGGTACCTCAGCCCGCTGAGATCAAATTGCCTGATCATTTTGCCGTCCGGATCTTCCTTCTTGATCGCACGGATGGCGGTAGGTGCCGTAAACATGACCCTCACATCGTGGTCGCTGATCACACGCCAGAATGTGGAAGCGTCAGGTGTTTTGACGGGTTTCCCTTCAAACAGTACGGTTGGGCAGCCATAGATCAGGGGTGCATAGACAATGTAGCTGTGGCCTACCACCCAGCCCACATCACTCGCCGCCCAGAAAACTTCACGAGGGTTGATCCCGTAAATATATTTCATGCTGAAATTCAGGGCCACAGCATGGCCGCCGTTGTCCCGGATGATCCCTTTGGGTTTTCCTGTCGTACCTGAAGTGTAGAGGATATAAAGCGGATCTGTGGCATCCACTTCGGTGCACCTGACCGGGTCGGCAATCTTCATCAGGGTATGGTAATCGATATCATAGTCGGCGTCAGGCCGGATAGCGCCCAGTTTCCGGTTGTAGACGATCACATGTTCCGGTTGATGCGATGCAAGCCGGATCGCTTCATCCACCATGGGTTTATAGGGGATAATACGGTCCACCTCAATGCCTGATGTGGCGGTGATGATCGCTTTGGGTTTTGCATCATCGATACGGATGGCCAGCTCATGGGGCGCAAAACCGCCAAAGACCACGGAATGGACGGCGCCCAGGCGGGCACAGGCCAGCATCGAAACTACCGCGTGTGGGATCATGGGCATATAGATAATCACCGTATCTCCCTTTTCGATGCCAAGGCGTTTCATCCCTCCGGCCAGCCGGGCCACCTGGTCGCGAAGTTCGTTGTAAGTGTATTTTTTCAGGGTCTGGGTCACCGGTGAATCGTAGATCAGGGCTATGTCCTCCCCGCGGCCTTCCTCAATGTGTGCATCCAGCGCCAGGTAAGAGGTATTCAGTTTGCCTCCTTTAAACCAGCGGTAAAAACCATTTTCATCTTTCGACAGGGAACGCTGCGGCATATGATACCATTTGATCTGCGAAGCCTGTTCCATCCAAAAACTTTCCGGATCCTTTATCGACCGGTTGAATTCCTTATCGTAGTTCTTCTGAGCCATCTGTTTTAATTTTTAGGTGATTCACAACGTCTTTCTTCTCTAATTGTCACGATCTACATTCCTGCCCGGATGTTGTTACCCCTGTGAAATAGAGTTCTAAAATAGGATATTCTGATTTTATGGGGTATATCCTGATACCTTACCCGTGGTAAGGTTATTTCGCGATGATGAATAATTGTTTTCACATATAATTCGACCTTAGGAATAGCCAACGGTTAAGCTATCCGAGTGCATAAGTTATACCTGGTGTTATGATCGGTTATCTGCAAATCTGAGGCCAGGGCTGCTTATTATAATTTGCTATTTTTAAACTGAACTATTTGTAGTTAGTGAAAAGAAAAATAGCAGGTTTCAATATGTGTTAACTTATTCAACGTCCCTAATGTCAATTGGCACTGAACTAGAAATAATTAAATGATAATTATATGGAGGGAAAAAATCATAAAAAAGATATCTATTTCGCGCGCATTGAAACAGTTGTTGAAAATACTTTGGTATTCATTTATCAGCTTATCAATACAAATTTTCTTTTTCTCAAACGTCCGTTTTCACTTAATAAATACATCGGAAGAAATGACAAAGGTGTTTGGCTTGCATTCCCTTCTTCCGGGAAGTGAATGATCACCGGCACTTGACATCGAGCACAGCTTAAACACCGACCCTGATATCTGGTGCTCTTATTGTACGGCCGGACCAATCCTAGTCCGGCTGCTCCTTTTTTTCCCATGGAATACTGCCATTTATTCCATTTCACAGTTATCGAGTATAAAATTTCCATTCCGGATAGCGACATTTGTATCAACAGTTTGTATCATGGAACGCCTCAAAACCATACTGGCTATTGCCTGCTTCATCGCCACCATTCTGATCTCAGAACATCAGATTTCCGTACCTGGGCTCCAAACGACGAAAACTGTTCATCACAATTTTCAGAATGGCACTATGGACACTACCACCTCTATATATAACTACCAGCCGTCAGCCTTGTCACCTTCTGAATAGTGAAGGTGTCAAGGCCCGGCTTAACTATTCCCGGCGGCACTCTAACTGTGATGTGCCGCCTTTTTCATTTCCTGTTTTTCAAAAATTATCTTACTTTAGTGGCTACCCGGGTCAATTGTTTGATCTAAAGCAATTTTCAAATCCATTGCTGACCATGCTAAACTTTTACAAAATCGTAAAGGAAAACCTGAACTTCAACAGGTTCGAATACCGTGACACGGTTTGCCTCGAATACACCTGTCCCATCGAGGCGGAACAAATCGGGATCTTTTCAAAAAACGATTATGTGGTGTATGTGTTAAGCGGAAAGAAGACATATAAAACGCTGACGGAAGAATGGACGCTCATTCCCGGACAAACGCTTTACCTGAAAAAAGGCGCCGAGGTAATCCACCAGTTTTTTGATGATGAATACTGCATGCTTGGCTTTTTCCTGTCGGATGAGCTGATCCGGGAAACCTATAAAGAGGTAAAAGGGAAAATAGCATTGAGCTATGCGAAAGAAACTCCCGATTTTGAAGCTATTGAAGTTGAAAAAAACAGCTTCCTGGATGGTTATTTCTACTCGATGCTGAATTATTTCAGGGATATAAACCGTCCTCCTGATCATATCATGGTACTCAAGTTAAAAGAACTGCTCATCACACTGATGAACGGAAGCCCTGTACTTTCAGCCTATTTTCACAGCATGGAGGATAGTGTGCGTCCCTCACTACATAATATCATGGAAAAGAATTTCAGGTTCAACCTCAAACTGGAAGACTATGCCGAACTTTCGCATCGCAGCCTGTCCTCATTCAAAAGGGAATTTCAAAATTGTTTCCGGGAGTCACCGGGAAAGTGGTTGCTGAAACGCAGGGCAAAACACGCCGCCTTACTGCTGGCCAAAAAAGATCTTAGCATCTCCGAGGTGGCCTTCGATTCCGGGTTCGAGAACTTGTCCCATTTTAGTCGTGTATTTAAGAACATTATCGGCGTCTCCCCATCCGAATACCAAAAAACGCATATAGAAGCCTGATTTTTAGGCCCTGAGCCAATCAGTCAACTTTTTGAACTTTCTGGCAAAATCTGTCCGGTTAAGTAGTGGTTCCTTTGCCGTCAGTAATCATCAATAAAATAAATGTCATGAAAGAACAAAAAGAGCATCTGTTGCCTGGAGCATTGCCAATGGGGCGATCAACAACGGCCTTGAACTCACCGTTTTTCTTACAAGCTCAGCCGTGGACTGGGTGAGAAAAGGAGCGGCAAACCGTGCTCACCTGAACCCTGAGGATCCACCGATGATGGAGATGATCCAAAAGGTGATCGACAGCGGAAGCCCGATCTGTGTATGCCCTCCGTGTGCTAAAGTGCGGGGTTACAGCGAAGAAGATCTGCTCGATGGTGTTAAACTGATCGGCTCGGTAGTCATTCACGATCAGGTGAAGCAGGGAGCAGCTACGCTCAGTTTCTAAAGATACCCATACCGGATAACCGGCCCTTCACTGGTTCCCCTGACGGCACATTGTTGCCGTCAGGGGATCTTTTTATATACAACCAAAAATTACCTTGTTCCCGGTCCAGGCCTGATATCATCCCGAACACAGCTTTTTCATTATTAATTTGCAGGGGCAAACTGCCCGGACCACCCACTGGGTATTTTCTTCGAATCGAACTCCCTGTCGATGAGGGGTTCGCATCAGCCATCAAATGCCATTAAGTTGAGAGCCTCTTTTAAAATTAGTCCAATCAAATACAGTTGGAGAAGCAGGTTACCTCCTTAACATTTATCATCCTAAAGACGCATTTTGCAAGTATACTAAATTCTACGTGTCTTTGTCAATAGGAAATTTCAAATAAATGTGATTAATAGTTTTATAACTTTTGGCATCTCGCCTTTGTCTGTAGCAAGTGAAGGCACCAAACGTGCAAATTTCTTGAGTATTCTGAAAAGGTTTTATTGTATAGAAGCATCTATATGGTAAATCCCATGTTTCCCACAAAAACACAGTGATATGCAATTGCTCAGATTATTTGTAGAAGTAGAATTTTAATTTAAATAAACTGACAATTATGAAAAGATTTATCATTTTACTTTTCGTGTTGACGATAGTATTCTCAGCCGATGCGCAGAAGAAGTTTGACAACGAAATCTATTTTCGGGTTGGTCATTCGAACCCCTGCTGGCGTCAATTTGGCGCCGACCGCGACTGGTGGCCCGACAACAATAATCGCTGGGGCTTACCGGTGAATTCGGGACAATATTCATGCTGACCACACTCAATGATCAGGAAACGATGGCCCTGGGATTGGATGTTGATTGGATTTCCTTTTACTGGCAACAGTTTCACCTTTATAACGCGATACCCTATGATATCGTCACCTTCCAATTCTATCAGAAAGTGGGACCCTCGTTCACGATCATGCCCACGGAGAAGATTGCTATAGACATTTTTGCCAGGGCGGTGGTGAGTTGGTTTGCAGCCTCCGCCTTTATTGAAAATGAAGATACAGATGATGCAGAAGGCTATGGGAGAGTATTTACCATGGGGTATTCTACGGGTGCCAACTTCCGTTTCAGCATCAGGATGGTCGGGGTGGAATTCTGTTCGATGAGCCCGAAGCTTGAGAATTTCGATGACCCGGATAAAATATTCGGAAACCTGCGGACCAACGGCGACCGCACCCTGTTACCGTCGATGAACTTTACGGACGGGCTGAGCTTTTAATCGCCGTAAAGCCTGGTTTGGTTCTTAAAAAGGCGCCCTTTGGACAATCGTACAAAGCTGTATTTCCTGGAACGCTATTCTTGTCAGAATCGGTGAAGATTCAACACTCTCCTGTTGTCAGGTTAACTTTTTTGCCATAAGATATTGAATATCCGCCGGAAAATTTTCCACACCGACTGGCAGCCGGTTATTTCAATCTCTCAAATAAGAGGGCCTATCACTGTATTCTGTTAGAACCACTTGTGTTATTATTTACAATCTTCTGTATATTTAACCACTCGAACAAAATTGTAAAAATACCATTCAAAATGAAAAAACAAATTACCCTTTTGCTGGTAGCCATTTCGCTTACCCTTTCTGTTGTTTCCCAGGAAAATGCTTTCGTCATAGAATATGTAAGCGGCAACCTGCGCACCATCGACCTGACGGATGCCACCTTGAATACCATAGGTAACGCGAGCAACAACATCGGAGCACTCGAATTCGGGCCGGAGGAAGTGTTGTATGGCATCAATTCCACTACCAACCAGTTCATTGAAATAGACACTTCAGACGCATCAGTGACAAATATTGGAAGCATAACGCCACCTGCCAGCCATATCTGGACAGGGCTTGCCTATGACCCGAACACTGCGATCATGTATGCCATCAGTGCGCAAGGCACAGCTTCCGGGACCAGCACATTGCATACCGTGGATGTCACCGACGGATCCGTCACGGAGATAGGCTCTCAAAGCACAGCAACAGCTATCTCATGTATCGCCATCGACGCGGATGGACAAATGTACGGGTTACAACTTGGGACAACGCCGAAAATGTATCTTATCGATAAGTCAGATGGATCGGTCTCCTTACTCGGGGACGTAACCAGCTTTGGCGGTGCGGGAATGGGATATGGTATGGATTATGATACGGAAAGCGGAACCATGTACCTAACAGCTTATGATTCATTCTCTTTTGAGAATAAATTATATACGGTTGATCTTTCAGACGGAAGTGCTTCAGAAGTTGGGGATCTGGATGAATGGACCGGTGCACTGGCCATCATATCGGGTTTTTCATGTGATTTTTCGGCGGATGTGACCGAAATTTGCACCTCAGGAACCGTAAATTTCACGGACGAATCCAATGGTGCCGTATCCTGGTCGTGGACCTTTGAAGGGGGAACCCCTTCCTCCTCAACGGAACAAAATCCGTCAGTCGTTTACAATACAGCAGGAACTTATGATGTAAGCCTGGAGGTGATGAATACGCTTGGCGATACCGAATCAGAGACCAAGACCAATTACATTTACACCGCCGAAACCCCGGCGCAATGCGATATGCCGGAGGGGGAAACTGAAGTTTGTACCGGTCAGATAGTATTTTATTCCACGTCGGAAGTTTCCTGGGCCGAAGAATACGAATGGGAGATCACACCGGAAGAAGCCGCGATTTTAACGGCAAATGATAATGAGGCTACCTTGGAATTCGCGGAAGACTGGACCGGTGATTTTACCCTGAAGGTTCGGGCATCGAATGCCTGCGGCGTAGGTGAATGGTCCGACAACATGAATGGAACCGTCTCCCTGAGCCCTTCCCTTTTCGAGACCGAAGGAGGTGGCAGTTACTGTTTGAACGGCGAGGGAGTGGAGATCACAGTGAACGGGTCGGAGGACGGGATAAATTATGAATTGTATCTCGATGGTGAACCCACAGGGAATATCATTGCCGGGACCGGCTCTGAAATCAGTTTTGGCCTGATCACTGAAGAAGGCTATTATACAACCCTGGCAACCAACGACAATTGTGAAGAGCAAATGGATAATCAGGTGGAGGTTGAAATAATATACCCACCCTTAGAGCCTGAAACCCCGACTGGTCCGGTAGTTGTTTGTAACGATGAAACCTCTGAATATGAAAGTGAAGGAGCTCCTGATGCCGACAGTTATGTTTGGGTATTAGATCCTGAAAATGCGGGAGAGATCACAATGGACGGACTCACCGTGACCGTAGCGTGGAATACCGGTTATTCCGGAACTGCACTGGTTTCCCTCTATGGATTGAACGATTGTGGCGAGGGGAACGCCTCAATGGCGCTGGAGGTTACGGTGGATGCCGTCCCTGAGCCTGAAATCGAAGGGAACGACCAGGTCTGCAATAACAGTACAGAAGTGTATTCGACAGCTGAGATAGATGGAGCAACATATACCTGGGATATCTCAGGTGGTGAAATCAGTGATGGACAGGGAACCAACAGCATCTCCGTGGATTGGGAAGAGCCAGGAGATGGGTATGTCAGCCTTGCCATGGAGACCGAAGCAGGTTGTTCGGGAAACAGCGAAGATTTCTACGTCCTGATCGATGATTGCACCGGCATTGGCGGATTTTCTTCGGCATCTGAAATATACGTGCATCCTAATCCAGCCAAGGATAAGCTCTACATCAATGCAAAATCCGGAATCAGGGAGGTCAGATTTACCGACCTCCGGGGAAATATACTCTTGGAAACCATGCCTGCAGCCGTGTCAACTCAAATCAATACCTCGTCGTTGAATCCGGGTATTTATGTGGTTCAGATCGTCACCGAAAATGATATCATCATCCGGAAAGTGATAATCGAGGATTAGGATTTAACCCTTTCTGAAAAAGATATTAAAAGAACGACAGCTGCCTGGGGGTATTCGTCCTGCGTATCGTCCGTCCGGGAGAACGTTATTAGCATCAATATCCCCATGCACTTCGTAACATATCTCATAGAAATAAGTGAACAATTTACTATTGAACCCCGTTTACTTAACTGCGTAAGCTTTTATACTTTGTGAGGGCAGTATTGAAATGATAGAATCCAAATGAGATTCAGGACTTTAATTTCATACGGAAATTTATTATGTGATTTGAATCAGCATTTAAAGATTTTTCTTTTCTTTGCCCGAAGTAAGGGAAGCTAATAGACCTTAATCTCAATGAACTTCGACTACTTATCAATTATCAAATATTTATCAAACTAAAAACAAATGAAAAAAATTACTTTTTTGATTCTACTTGCATTTCTGATATCAGGAATGTATGCACAGAAGGATGGTGTTGCCCCGCTGGCTAAAGGAGAAAAACAGATCAACTTTGGAGTGGGATTCTCCAGTAAGGGATTACCCGTTTATGCTTCGCTTGATATTGCGCTGCATAAGGATGTTACCTTAACGCCGGAAGTGCACATGAGACTCCCTTTGAATGACGATGACGGTTTCAGCGGTGGCGTTATGGTAAAAGCTGACTACCACTGGAATTACCTGATCGGTATTCCTTCAAACTGGGATTTCTATGCCGGTGCACGCGCTGGTATCAATTTCGGTGATGATATCTTTCCTGATCTGGGTATACAGGTTGGTGGCAGATGGTACTGGAGCGACTCCTGGGCTCTGAATGCAGAGATTGCTGGTGGTGCAGGATTTGGCTTTATTGTATCTACTCAAATTCTACATGTATAGGACAGGTAAAATGATGTATGATTTGTCCTGTATCTGTGTAATCTTAAATATAAGTGTAAACTCAGAAACCTCTTATATTCTGGCTATTATACCG
>JARRQC010000007.1:0-27890 GCA_037382165.1 bacterium
CGGGAACATAATCCTTGCGCAGCACCCTGAATTCGGTTCGCCTGTTGAGTTGGTGTGCCGCTTCTTTCTCATTTACGGATGAAAGGGAGTTGATGTAGGGGTCATCGAGCAAAGTTCCTTCCGTGAAGAGGAATCCGTCACGAACGATGTCCTTTTTGAGCTTACGGGGTACATGTTCTCCATATCCTTTGGCCACCAGCCGTTTGGGGTCTATACCCCTGATGATGAGATAATCCACCACTGACTGTGCACGCCGCTGGGAAAGGATGTCATTGCGTTCTTCGGTATCGCGGGTATCGGTATGGGATGCCAGCTCAATGACCAGGTTGGGATTGTCCCTGAGGGTCTGGATCAACTCTTGCAGGCTGTCCTGGTATTGCGGTTTGAGATCCCATTTGGCCAGGTCATACAGGATTTCCGGCAATACAACGGGCTCGTCCGGGATAGGTTCCAGCATGAAATCCTTCTCAAAATCCTTGCTGAATTCAACGCCGACCGTCGTAAGGGTGCCCTTTGCATTGAAATAATTGGGTTTCGCGACGATAATCTCAAAGGTCGTGTTGGGCTCCATCTGGCTTTTACCGAAGGAATAAAATCCGTTTTCGTTGGTCAGCGTGGTGACCGATATACCACTTGAGCCGACCAGTTTCACCGAGGCGTCTTCGACATAAAGGAGTGTTCGGTCGTCCCGGACAACGCCGGAGAGCGTAAATTCCAGCGGGGGTTCGATAAAATACCAGATATCCTCTTCCCCGCGTGAACCATCGCGATTTGAGCTGAGGTAACCGTATTCTTCTTCCGGGTGAAAAACAATGCCGAAATCGTCCATGGTGGAGTTGATGGGATATTTCAGGTTTTGCGGTTCTCCCCAGTTCCCCGCCGTATCGATGGTGGTAACGAAGATGTCGAGTCCTCCCATGCCGCCATGCCCGTCGGAGGCAAAATAGAGGGTAGTGTCATTCCTCAGGAAGGGAAACATCTCATCACCCGGCGTATTCACTAAATCCCCCAGGTTAAGGGGCCGGCTGAATTCATCTGCCTTGGACTCCCGGTAGGCTACCCAGATATCCTTTCCGCCGAAGCTGCCTTTTCTGTCCGCGGCAAAATAGATGATCAGTTCATTCTTGCTTATGGTAGGCTGGCCCACGGTGGACATGGTATCCACACCTTTTATTTCCACCATTTCCGGTTTGCTCCAGTTTCTGCCTGAACGGGTGGACTTGAATATCTGACAGCCCGATTCTTTCTGGGGTTCATTACCACAGCGGGTAAAATAGATCGTGTTAAAACGGCTGTTGAGGGTCGCGGAACCTTCGTTGGCCTTGGTATTTACATTTTCCGATTTGTCAAATAAAACAGGTGCATTCCACTCTTCCTTACGGTCGAATTTGGCTACCCAAAGGTCCGTGAAGTTCTGATCCGTCCATTTATCGGTTTCCTTTCCGGTTGAACCGTCCCGCGCCGAGGTAAACACGATCTCATTGTAATTATCACTGGTGAAAGCGGGCGCAAAGTCAGATTCACGGGAATTGACCTTTTTAATGTTGGTCACTTCATACTTTGAAGGATTCTCAATCCACTCTTTGATCAGTGCCGTCGTTTCAGCACCTTCCTTTCCGCGCGGATCGTCGGGCACCCGTTCAGCATACGCATTGTACTGGATGATGGCTTCATCGAATTTCTCATTGATCTTGAGCATTTCGGCATACCGGAGCAATATTTCGGGCCTGCGCTTATCCCATCCGTTGGCGATCAGACGCTTGTAAGAGATCTCCGCCCTGCGGTAATTTCCTGTGAGCCGGTAGGCGGTGGCCATCTGGTAGGTGATCCTGTTCTTCTCCTCCTTGTCTTTTTTTACTTTCGTATACGCCTTTTTGTATTTGTCTATCGCTTCCGAGTATTGCTGTTTGGCAAAGGCTTCATCAGCGCTTTTGGCAGGGTTGCGCTGGGCAGACAACAGGGCCGGCAGTGTCAGCAAGACAAAGAGTGTTAAAATGCTCCTGTAGGATATCATGTATAGAATGCTGTGATGCTGCCTCATGTAACGTGTATATTCCCCTTTTATTTGATATTTTCAGTGCTTTCTTCCTTTTTTTCCTTTATCCCGTCCTGCTCAGCCTGCTCGTTGACTGCCAGGTCTTTTTCAACCTGTGCCTTGTATTCGGCCAGTTTTTTCTCTCTTTCCTGCCGGTCCGCTTCCCGGTTGATCTCCTGCTTGATGTCTTCGGAAGCCCGTTTGATGTCATTAATGAACTTCCCCAACCCCCTGGCCATTTCCGGAATTTTGCTGGGACCGAAAATGAGAAAAACGGCAATCACGATCAGCAGGATCTCCCCGGAACCGAAATCAAAAAAGAGTAAGCTCAAATCATTGTTTTTAAGGGATACAAAAGTAACAAAAAATATACCGTTTATTATGCACTCCGGCTGCATGACTAACAGCATACTGTCATCGGAAAGTCGATCATTTGTAATAGCATCGGAATCCTTAGTAAAGGGATAGACCGCCCGGCTCACAACATGCAGTCAGGATCAAGGATAACGTATAGAGAACTGTGTTGAAAACAAAAGGCCGCCTCATTATGGGCGGCCTTTATTATTTGTATGCTAAAACCGAAACCTTAGCTTTTCTTCTTTTTCCTGGTGTTGGTCTTCACAGCTTTTTCCTCCATGGCCTTTGCCTGTTTGTCTCCGCCCATCAGGTCATAGGCGATCGGACTGGCGGTGAATAGCGAAGAATAAGTACCGACCAGGATACCGACCAGCAGGGCAAAGATGAAGCCCCTGATGACCTCACCACCCAGCAGGAAAATAACGAGCAATACGACCAGCGTGGTACCCGAGGTGTTGATGGTACGTGCCAGGGTGCTGTTCAATCCGTCATTGATATTCCTCCTCAGGGTGTGTTTGGGAAAGTTCATAGTATATTCACGGATACGGTCAAAAATGATAACCGAGTCGTTGATCGAATATCCGATGATCGTCAGGATCGCTGCAATGAAAGCCTGGTCGATCTCCATATTAAAGGGCAAAATGCCGTAAAACAGCGAGAACATACCCAGCGTGATCAGTGAGTCATGGAAAAGGGCGACAACACCTGACAGTCCATATTGCCATTTCTTGAATCGTACACCGATATAGAGGAATATGATGATCAGCGCAAATCCGATGGCAAGCATCGCCTTGTTTCTGATATCATAAGCGATGGTCGGCCCGATCTTCTGGGAGCTCAATATGCCGAGCAGTTTATTTTCCCCTTCAGTATCCGAGGAAAAGTCAACATATTTTATTTCCGTATCATAATATTCTGAAAGGCCGTTGTAAAGTTTAACCTGGATCAGGGAATCTACCGTCGGATCTTCGCTCTCGATCATGAATTTTGTCGTGACCTTGATCTGGGTATTGGGTCCGAAGGTCTTCACCTCGGGAGATACCCCTTCAAATGCGGTTGTCAGTGACTGCCTGATGTTCTCCGTGTTTACATCCTGGTCAAAACGAATGACGTAAGTACGTCCCCCGGTAAAGTCAATCCCCAGGTTGAGCCCTTTGGTAAACAGAGATCCGAGGCTGATTAAAATGAATACGGCAGAGATTATGTACGCCTTCTTGCGCATGCCTATAAAGTTGAAGTCAGCATCGGCCAGTGTATTGGCAGTGTACTTGTTCGCAAAGGAGATCTTCATGTTTCTTTTGAGCATCCAAGAGAAGATCAGTCTGGAAATGAAGATCGCAGTAAACAGCGAGGACAGAATACCGATAATAAGGGTCGTTGCAAAACCCTGAACCGGTCCTGTACCGAAAATGTAAAGTACAATTCCGGTGAGGAGGGTAGTTACGTTACCGTCAATAATGGCGGAGTAGGCGTTTTTATAACCATCCGTGATGGCCAGGCGGAATCCTTTACCGGCCCTGATCTCTTCCTTGATACGTTCGTAGATGATCACGTTGGCATCTACTGCCATACCGAGCGTAAGCACGATACCAGCCATACCGGGAAGTGTAAGGACAGCTTTCAGTGATGCCAGCACACCGAAGATGAAGAATATGTTGGTCAGCAGGGCGAGGTTGGCCACCAGTCCTGCGCGGTTGTAATAGACGATCATATAGGCCAGGACCAGGATAAAGGCGAATATGAAGGAGTTCATACCGGCGTTGACTGCTTCACGTCCCAGGGAGGGTCCTACAACGGCTTCTTCAACAATGTGGGCCGGGGCTTCCAGTTTACCCGCTTTGAGGATGTTGGCAAGGTCCTGTGCTTCTTCCACAGTCATTCCGCCTCCCGAGATGGTGGAGCGTCCGTTTGGGATCTCATCATTAACATTCGGGTAGGAATAGACATAGTTGTCAAGGACAATGGCAATCTGTTTTCCGATATTTTCACCGGTGAGCCTTTTCCACACCTTGGCACCCTGCGAGTTCATCTGCAGGTCAACCGTTACACGGCCATTCTGGTCGTAATCCTGCCTGGCATCGGCGATCACATCCCCGCCAAGGGCTGCGCTACCGTCACGCGCACTGGCTTTCAGGGCAACGAGGTCAAGCAGGTCGGGCCTGTTCGGATCAGGTTTTACCGCCCACGCGAGGATGAGGTCCCTGGGGAACAAGTCCTTTACCTGCGAAAGCATCCTGTTAATGCGTGCCGTATCCTTGATGGCTGCAAATCCAACCCGTGCGTTTTGTGCGGGAAACATGCCGCCACTTTCATTCTGGTTGTAGGAAGGGATCAGGTAAGCGTAGAGCGGATACCTTTTGGCATAGTCCTCGAAATTCATGTCTTCCGGTGAGCTCGAGGTATCTGATTCGATCTGATCGATAAGGGATGTGCCGGAAGTATCCTGTTCCGCAATTTCTTCCATCAGGGGTGTTTCCCCGGATTCTACTTCCTCAGGGACATCACCTCCGGTTTCCGCTGCCCGATCTTCCGCTTCCAGGACAGCTTCCTGCTCACTTCTCTCGGTATCTTGCCTGAGCTGGGTGTTGGCTTCATCAAAAAACTGGTAGAGGTCAGAGAAATTATAAGTCTCCCAGAATTCAAGCTTGGCCGTTCCCTGAAGCAGTTTTCTAACCCTTTCAGGGTCTTTGATACCAGGAAGTTCTATGAGAATCCTTCCGCTGGTGGCCAGTTTCTGGATGTTGGGCTGGGCGACACCAAAGCGGTCAATACGTGTCCGGAGGATCTCAAAAGAGCGGTCAATGGCTCCTTCTGCCTCATCACGGATGACAGCAAGTACTTCTTCATTGGTTGACCGGGCTGATATTCCCTTGTCCCTGAATTCATAACTGAAAATACCAGCAAGGCTTGCACCCGGATCGATTTCCTGGAAAGATTCACCAAAAAGGGTTACATAATCCTTGCCGCTGCTTTTTTGCTTCTCCTTGGCCATGGCCATGGCTTCCAGAAAGGCGGGGTCCTCACTTTTTCCGGAGAGGGCATAAATAATATCGGAAACAGAAACCTCAAGTACGACGTTCATACCTCCCTTGAGGTCAAGTCCGAGATTGATTTCACGTTCCTTACATTCTTTATAGGTGTATTCGTCAATGCCAATATTGTAGATCACCTGGTTGGCGATGCTATCGAGGTAATAATTTTCCCTTGCCTTTGCTATGGAATCGAAAAGGTATCCTTTGAACACTTCATCACCACCCGAAAGCTCTTCTGCCTGCCTTTCGGTTACTTCGTTTGTTGCATAAGCTTTGGCCCTGCGTTCGACCTGGGTTGTAGCGACGGTGAAACTCAACTGATAGAGACACACCAACGCGAAAGCTATGGCAAAAAACGTGATCGCTCCTCTGTTCTGCATTTGGTCCTAAATATTAATGAATTTATTTCAATTTTTTGAGGGTGCAAAGGTAGAATAATATTTGAATAATAAATCCCTGAATCATTATAATTTAATTACGCTTCGCAGGTAGTTTTGGGATGCTGCCGGAATATTTTCCGAGTTCCGGTTTACTTAATATATGACCTTGACCTGTAGGATATTTTGCCTCCGCTCCGGGCTGTTTTACTTTTTTCCTGAAAAAGGCACTGTCAACCTTTGTGCCTGATCCATTTCCAGAGGATGGCGTAGTTTACTTTCTGGCCGTACATCAGGATACCTGTGCGGTATATCTTCCCTGCGAGCCACGTAGTACCTACAAAGCCCAGGATCAGGATGAAGGCGGAAAGGAGAATTTCCCAGTAGGGTACACCAAAAGGGATCCGCATCATCATGGTGATCGGGGAGGTGAACGGGATCATGGACAACCAGATCGACAATGCACTGTCGGGCTGGTTGACGACAACTCCTGACATCATTACTGCGAATATCAGCGGTATGGAGACGGGTAACATGAACTGCTGGCTGTCCGCCTCGTGATCAACAGCACCCCCGATAGCAGCAAAAAGGGAGGCATACAGCAGGTAACCGCCAAGGAAGTAAAAAATGAAACTCAGGATCATCGCCTGCAGGTTGATGCTGCTGATGATCTCGGTTACCATCGCCATCTGGTTATCATTCATCAGCGATTCCGTCTGTTCAGCGGAAATGACCTGGTTTTGAGGGCCCATCGACTGCAATCCGGTCGTCATATCCCCACCGAATCCTGCCTGGAAAATGAGCAGGAAGAAACCGGTGAGTATAATCCAGAGTAAAAACTGGGTAAGCCCTACCAGTGCGATACCGATGATCTTTCCCATCATCAGCTGGAACGGTTTTACGGAAGAGATGATCACCTCCACGATCCGGTTGGACTTTTCTTCCATCACCCCTTTCAGAACCTGGGCGCCGAACATGAAAATAAAGAAATAAATCATGATGCCGGCAAAAATGGCCAGTCCTACTTCCACTTCCGTGTAACTCTCTTTCTCTTTGCCATCCTCTTCCACACGTATGGTTGACAGGTTGATCTCTGCCTGTGCCGATTTGATCAACTCAGGATCTATACCCTGGGCTTTCAGCTTTTCATTCTCGATCACCGTTTTCATGACCGATTTGATGTAACTGGTTACATTCAGGCCGGGTTGCTTTGTCGAGAACAATTCGGCGTTGACCGGCAAGTTGAGCTGTGTTTTGGGAATGTATAGCAGCAGGTCACCGCGCTGGTAAAGGGTGTTCTCTTTTTCGGTATCCAGTCCGTCGTAAACATGGTAAAAAGTGATCTTTTCCTGGTCCTTGAACTTCTCAAAGTAAATGCCAGTCTCATCCAGCACAGCAACTCGTTTTTCCTCTGTTTCCGCCCATTCTGAAAGCATCGCCGGAAGGATGATCATGGCTGCGATCAATACCGGTCCCAGGATCGTCATGATGATGAACGATTTCTTTCTGACCCTGGTCAGGTACTCACGCTGGATGATGAGAAGAGTCTTATTCATGTTGTTATGCCGGATATCCTTGTGTCCTTTTTTGCCAGTTTAAACCTGATTAAGTTCCGATTTCGCATTTCCGGTTGTGCGGCCGTTACCTGATGCCACTTCCACTTCCTGGATGAAGATGTCATTGACCGAAGGAAGGATCTCACGGAAAGAGACAAGTTCAACCTGTCGGATCACCTTGTCGATGAGTTCGTTGGATGAACTGTTATTCATGATTTTGACTTTCGTGACAATTTCATCATTCTGGGTAAATGTTTCCAGCAGTTGGTAGTCACCGGAGTCCATCAATAACCTTTTGGGTGCCCGGTAGCGAAGCTCGAATATATTGGATTTAAAGCGGTTTTTTATTTCGTGGATCTTCCCGGTGAGGATCATCCTGCTGTTATTGATCAGGGCGATATGATCACAGATCTCTTCCACAGAAGCCATGTTATGGGTAGAAAAAATGATCGTGGCGCCTTCCTCCCTGAGGGTAAGTATTTCATCCTTCAGCAGGTTGACATTGATCGGGTCGAACCCGCTGAAAGGTTCATCGAAAATCAGCAATTTGGGCCTGTGGAGCACGGTTACGATGAACTGGACTTTCTGGGCCATCCCTTTGGACAGTTCTTCTACTTTGCGGTCCCACCAGCCGTTGATCCCAAATTTTTCAAACCACTTCCTGAGTTCCCTGACGGCATCATTTTTCGACATGCCTTTCAATTGGGCAAGGTATACGGCCTGTTCTCCTACCTTCATCTTTTTATAGAGCCCTCTTTCTTCAGGAAGGTATCCGATCCTGATGATGTCCTGTCTGCGGATGGGTTTTTCATTCAGCAGCACTTCCCCTTCGTCCATCGCCGAGATCATATTGATAATCCGTATCAGGGTTGTTTTCCCGGCACCGTTTGGTCCCAGCAGCCCGAAAATACTTTGCTTTTCTACGGAGATAGAAACATGGTCCAGCGCCTTGTGGTTGACGAAGGTTTTTGAAACGTTTATGGTCTCGAGAGCTTTCATATCAGGAGAAAAACTCCCTCATGCGGTCAAAGTAGCTTTTGTCTTTCGCTGTGGGACTGGGTTTGAAATTGGGGGACTTTTTCAGCTTCTCAAGTATTTTCTTCTCTTCTTTGGACAGGTTTTTAGGGGTCCAGACATTCACATTCACCAGCAGGTCGCCTTTACCATAACCGTTGACATCCGGCAATCCCTTTCCTTTCAGCCTGAGCACCTTTCCACCCTGGGTGCCGGCGCTGATCTTTATTTTCGCTTTGCCGTCGATGGTGGGAATGTCAACGGAAGAGCCCAGCGCTGCATCAACAAAATTGATGTAAAGATCATGCAGCAGGTTATTGCCGTCCCTTAAAAGTTCCTCATGCGGCTGCTCTTCGATGAGGACCAGCAGGTCGCCGGGTACGCCACCCCGTGCTGCATAATTTCCTTTTCCACTGACTGAAAGCTGCATACCTTCAGCCACACCGGCGGGGATCTTGAACGTTACCACCTCTTCACCCCGGACGATGCCGTTACCGTGGCATTCTTTACATTTGTGGGTGATCACTTCACCTTCTCCTCCGCAATTCGGGCAGGTGGATGAAGTTTGCATTTGTCCCAGGAAAGTATTCGTGATTTTGGTTACCTTGCAACGTCAGTTGCACTTGGAACAGGTCGTTTTCGATGTTCCACGTTCGGCTCCGCTGCCATGACAGGTATTGCACCTCACATATTTTTGAAGCTTGATCTTTTTCTCGATTCCTTTGGAGATCTCATCCAGGGTAAGCTTGACCTTCACACGGAGGTTTGTTCCCCTGTTTACGCGCCGGCGGGTTTGTTGTCCGCCAAATCCGCCGAAACCGCCGCCGAAGACATCTCCGAAGATATCACCGAAATGACTGAAGATGTCATCCATCGACATGTGCTGACCGCCCATGCCCGAACCCCGGACACCCTGGTGGCCAAAACGGTCGTAACGGCTTCGTTTCTCCTGGTCACTCAGCACTTCATAAGCTTCTGCAGCTTCCTTGAATTTCTCCTCGGCATCGTTGTCGCCCGGATTTTTATCCGGATGATACTTCAATGCCAGTTTGCGGTAGGCTTTCTTCAGTTCTTCAGGTGAAGCACTTTTGGATACCCCCAGCACATCATAATAGTCTCTTTTGCTCATTACCCGATCCCCACAGCTTCAATTATATACTAACAACCACTTTGGCGTGCCGGATGATCTTGCCATTCAAAAGATAGCCTTTGGTGATCACATCAAACACTTTGTTTTTCATCTCCTCATTTTCAGCAGGAATGTGCGTTACCGCTTCATGAAAATCCGTGTCAAATGCTTTCCCTTTTGAATCCATCGGCTCCAGCCCCTGCTGCCTGAGGGCATTAAAGAACTTATTGTAGATCAGTTCCACACCATGTACGGTTTCCTCATCAACACCATGTTCTGCAAAAGCCTGGAATGCCCTGTCAAAATCGTCCAAAACCGGCAGCAAGGACTCAATGGTATCCTTTGCCGCTGTTTTGATCAACTCTGCCTTTTCCTTTAACGTTCGCCTCCGGTAATTGTCAAATTCAGAATATAATCTTGTGTATTTGTCATTCAGCTCTTCGTACTTGATTGTCAGTTCGTTCAGCTCATCTTCCTTTGAGCGTTTACCTTTTTTCTTCTTTGAAGCATTCGGCTTTTCCTCAATATCCTCCCGACTTTCCTGTGATTCAGGAATATCCTGTTTCTTTTCCTGTACCGCTTCTTCTTCTATATGTTCGTTTTTCTTTTTGGCCATTTCTGTCAATTAGGTTCTGATTCGGGTAAACAAATTATTTGCCAAGAAAGCTTTTCAGTCAATTTGGCAGACTGTATCCGTTTTTAGTCAATCTACGGTTGAATGTCAGGGATCTCAGGATATTCGTTCAATATCTGCACCGAGCGCCCTTAGCCGGGTATCGATGTGTTGATAGCCCCGGTCGATCTGTTCAATGTTTTCGATGATACTGGTGCCTTTGGCGGAAAGGGCAGCGATGAGAAGTGCCACGCCGGCCCTGATATCGGGTGAACTCATCCGAATACCGCGCAAAGGCTGCTCATGGTTGAGGCCGATTACCGTGGCCCGGTGCGGATCACACAGGATGATCCGGGCGCCCATATCGATCAGCTTATCCACAAAGAACAGGCGGCTTTCAAACATTTTCTGGTGTATCAGTACACTTCCTTTTGCCTGGGTGGCCACCACCAGGACGATACTGATGAGATCCGGTGTGAATCCCGGCCATGGCGCGTCATCTACCTTCATGATGGACCCGTCGATAAAAGTCTCAATTTCGTATTCTTTCCTGGCAGGCACAAACAGGTCATTTCCCTGCTGTTCCATGGAAACACCGATCTGCCGGAAAACAGCAGGGATCCTGCCCAGGTTTTTCAGGTCAACATTTTTAATGGTGAGTGAGGAGCAAGTCATGGCAGCCAGCCCGATAAAACTGCCGACCTCGATCATATCCGCAAGCATTGAATGGCTAGTACCCTTTAGGCTTTCTACCCCTTTGATCGTCAGTAGGTTGGACCCGATACCGGAGATGTTTGCCCCCATTCGGTTGAGCATGTTACAAAGCTGGACAATATAAGGTTCACAGGCCGCATTGAAGAGGGTGGTTTTGTCCCTGGCCAATACAGCCGCCATTAAAATATTGGCTGTGCCGGTGACGGAGGCCTCTTCCAGCAACATGTCATTACCGGTGAGTGCTTTCGCATCGATATGGTAGATTTTAGCTGTTGGTTCATAGGTAAACCGGGCGCCCAGCTTTTGCAGACCGATGAAATGGGTATCCTGTCTCCGCCGGCCAATCTTGTCGCCCCCGGGCTGAGGCAGGTAAGCCATTCCAAACCGGGCCAGCATGGGACCGATAAGCATAACACTGCCCCGGATACGGCTTGCCTTTTCGTAATATTCATGGGTCATCAGGTAATCCAGGTTTACCTCATCCGCCTGGAAAACGGCTTTGTCTTTTCCTTCCCTGTCGACTTTTACACCCAGACCTTCAAGTAGTTCGATCAGCAGGTTCACATCCAGTATGTCGGGAATGTTACTGATGGTGACCTCCTCAGAAGTTAAAAGTACGGCACACAGGATCTGAAGGGCTTCGTTTTTGGCTCCCTGGGGGATGATCTCTCCGGAAAGATGCTGACCTCCGTTAATTTTGAATGCTCCCATTCCAACGCTTTTTTTGGTTTATAAATTAACGAAAAAACGCCCACTTTATGCGATATTTTCGTCATTTAATTTAAAAAAGTGAAAGGGTGAGAAACCGGGAATTCACTGACAACGTATGTGACCGAAAACAAGCGGTCCATTTTTTCGAATGATACGAACCGGTCAGGCCATCAAGGTAACAGGCAGGGTTTGGAATTACATCCTTCTCCGCTTGCCATTACCGTCTTTCGAGCGTTGCTGGTATCTTTTCTTCTTGGGTTTGTTCCTTGCCAGGATATCGCCGGTAGCTGTAAGGCGAGCATCTTCATCAAGTGTCAGGTTTCCACCCGACATTTCCTTCAGGTGATGGGCAATCGTCTCATCACTCACCGATTCACGGTTCCAGTTCAGGTATGATTTCTTCAGGTGGTTGGCAACGGTATGTATCAATGCTTCCTTTTCAGGGCCGTCCTCAAATTCAACCGCTTTGTCAATGATGCCCTGTATGTTCTTGCCATAATGCCTGAATTTTATCCTGTTGTCACTGTAGGGGATTTTGTCAGGTTTCTTTTCCAGTTCTTCCGGTGATGGGGGAGGGAATGGGCTGTCAACCACAAGCCGGAATTTTGAGATGATGTACATATGATCCCATAATGTATGGAGATAATCGCTGTTTTCCTTTACCGCAGGATTCAGCTGACCCATAATATGGATGATGGCATTGGCAGCCTTCAGCCGTTTTTCAGGATCTTCAATTCCCACGGTATAATCGATCATCTTCTGCACATTACGACCATATTCGGGAATAATGAGTTTTTTTCTCTCTGAGTTGTATTCCATAATTTGTGATGTGAAATTTAGTAACTGGTGGGATTCACATTTATTGTGCAAAGATAAAAAATAAAGTGATCCATGGCATGGCGTTTTTTGCGGTCTGCTCCCCTGGCACCCGTTTGCAGATCAATGGATGGATCCATCAGGAGATGATCCTGAGCTTGGCAAACCGGAGCAGTAAATTCTTTTTACCAATGGCATTGAAGAAGACCGTAGCTTTCTTGTTGGGCCCCTGGCCTTCGACGGAGAGCACTTTTCCCTTACCAAATTTGGGATGCTCGACCTGCATACCCGTTTGAAATGCGGCCGGATCCGAAGCCTCAAAATGGGTGTTATTCCTTTCGTTTTCCACTTCCGCACTGGCCTTGTTTTCTCCTATCTTTTTCATCCCGGGCCGCGGCGGGAGGGAAGGTGTAGTTCTGAAACCATGCTGAGGCCTGACTTTTGCCCTCCTGGGTTTATCGATCAACGCTTCATCTATCTCATCCAGGAAACGGCTGGGCTCGGTAATGGTAAATTGTCCCCAGCGATAACGGCTTTCCGCGTGGGACAGGGTCACTTTCTTCATGGCACGGGTGATCGCCACATAAAAAAGCCTCCTTTCTTCCTCCAGCTCGGCACGGGTACTTATCGACTGGATGGAAGGGAAGAGGTTCTCCTCCAGCCCGACGACAAAGACATAAGGGAATTCAAGCCCTTTGGCGGCGTGTATCGTCATCAGCGATACTTTATCGGTATCCCCGTCATCCTTGTCTGCATCGGTGAGCAGTGCCACATCCTGCATGAATTCATCGAGCGTACCCTGATAGGCCAGGTCTCCTTCATTCTCTTCCGTACCACGTTCAACAAATTCCTTGATGGCATTGAGCAACTCTTCAATATTTTCTACACGGCTGATCCCTTCAGGCGTATCCTCTTCACGATAAAGGCGCAACAGTCCCGATGAGTTGGCAATGTGCTGTGCGACCTCGAACGCATCTTTCTTTCTGGCTTCTGCAGCAAAGCTTTTGATCATGGTAGCAAAAGCAGAAAGTTTATTGGCTGTGGAAGCATTGATACTGACACGGTGCCTGGCCGGATGGTTCAGTACCTCCCAGAGGGTGGTGTCGTAGGCGTCTGCTGCGACAACCAGCTTTTCCATGGTGGTCTTGCCAATACCACGTGCGGGCATATTGATGATCCTTTGCAGTGCGTCTTCATCATTGTGGTTGATGGTCAGCCTGATATAAGCCAGCAGGTCCTTGATCTCCTTGCGGCTGTAAAACGACAGGCCGCTGTAAATGCGGTAGGGAATATTCAGTTTGCGCAAGGCTTCCTCGATCGACCTGGACTGTGAATTGGTCCGGTACAAGACCGCAAAATGATCATTGGGCAACTGGAAATTCATTTTGGTCTCAAAAATCGCATTCGCCACCAGGCTGCCCTCTTCATTGTCTGATGTTGCCCGGATCATACCTATCCTGACACCTTCTTCATTGTCTGTCCATACCGACTTATGGATCTGGTCCTTATTGTAGGTGATAACCTTGTTGGCGGCTTCCACAATATTTTTAGTGGACCGGTAGTTCTGTTCAAGTTTGAACAAACTGTAGTCGGGATAATCGTGTTTGAAATTGAGGATATTCCCGATGTGCGCCCCGCGAAAGGCATAAATACTCTGGGCGTCATCTCCCACCACGCAGATATTTTCATTCAGCGCGGCCAACTTGTTCAGTATGAGATACTGGGCGTGGTTGGTGTCCTGGTATTCGTCCACCAGTACATACTGGAATTTCTGCTGGTATTTGTAGAGTATTTCCGGAAAGTCCTTGAAAAGCAGGTAGGTATTGAAAAGCAGATCATCGAAGTCCATGGCGTCCGCCCTTTTCAACCTGGCTTCATAGGCGGTATAGATTTCTTTGATCTGGGGTTTGCGGGCGCTGACATCCGCAGACTGGATATCCGGGTTTTCTGCGTAATCCCGGGCATTGATCAAATTTGATTTTGCCATGGAGATCCTGTGTGCGACATAGGAGGGACTGTAGACCTTATTGTCGAGGTCCTTGTCTTTTATGATCTGCCGGATAAGCCGTTTACTGTCGTCGCTGTCATAAATGGAATAGTTGGATGGATATCCCAGCTTTTCCCCGTCGATCCGTAGGATTCTTGCGAAAATGGAGTGAAAAGTACCCATCCAGACATTCCTGCCCTGGTGATCACCCACCAGTTTCATCACCCTTTCTTTCATTTCCCTTGCCGCCTTGTTGGTAAAGGTCAGAGCCAGGATATTGAAAGGGTTGACACCATTGGCAAGCAAATAGGCTACCCGGTAGGTCAGTACACGGGTTTTACCCGATCCGGCGCCGGCAATCACCATTACCGGACCTTCCACGGCCACTACCGCTTCATATTGTTCCTGGTTCAGGTCTTTTAGAAATTCCATCTGCTGTGTCGCGACAAGATTGAGGGGCAAAAATATCGAATTCAGCGGGAGGGCAGATTGAAAACTAACCTGTGTTTTCAACAATCCCGTTTTTTACTTTATAAATCTGAGCAAGGGTGTATCCTCACCCGGTAGAGCCATTTTTTGGTGTGACGGAATAAGCCGATACGCGTCGAATGAATGTCGAGAAAATGGGGGATGGAGATCCGGCATGGAGGTATTGGCGGATTCTTCCTAAATTTATCCGGGTTTATCCCTTTTTCGACAGACCCGGGCATTTCATGAAAAAAGACCACGCTCCTTTTATTGTATTGTTTATCATCATCGCAGTAACAGGCTTTCTTTTGCGCTTTTGGAGATTCTGGGAGATACCGCTGATGTTTGATGAACTCAGCGCCATGGGCAGGACGGTTTATGATCGTTTTTCCGAATTGATCCGGCAGGGTGTCGTGGAACGGGATTCCCATCCGGCAGGTATACAGGTTTTCCTTTATTATTGGATCTGGTGGTTTGGTGATTCGGAGCCTGTCGTCAAGCTTCCTTTCCTTGTATCCGGAATGCTCTCCATTTACCTTACCTGGAGGATTGGGGAATTATGGTTCGGAAGGACCGCGGGCCTTCTGGCTTCAGCTTATGTAGCCAGTCTCCAGTTTTTTATCATGTACAGCCAGATCGCAAGGCCTTATGCCAGTGGCTTATGCATCACCCTGGCCATGGTATGGTTCTGGAGCAGGTATTTCTTCACAAAACCGAAATGGATCTATCTCCTCTGGTTTGTCATCTTCGGCGCCATGGCCTCCTATAACCATTATTTCAGTTTGCTGTTTGCAGCTACGGTAGGGATCAGTGGCCTATTTCTGGTGAACAGAAAAACGATCTTACCTTATATATTATCGGGGGTAGCTATTTTTATCCTGTACCTACCCCATCTGGGGATACTGCTTGCACAGGCTGAAAAAGGAACGATAGGCGGCTGGCTGGGAGAACCGGGCCCCTGGTTCCTGTTTCGCTTCTTATACTGGGTATTCCACAAATCATATCCCGCAATCGGTTTGTTTCTGGCTCTGTTTTTAGCTGGTATTTTCCTGCGCAAATACCCGCAGGTTGCAGTTGATGCTGTCACATCTAAACGAGTTTTGCTGATCGTCTGGTTATTACCCGCACCGATATTTGGTTATATCTATTCCTATACCGTTGAGCCTATCTTGCAGTATTCCCTGCTTATCTTTACCACCCCCTACTTGTTTTTGCTGCTCTTTTCCTTTGTAAGGGAACTCCCGTGGAAAATACTTGCCGTATACACATTGCTAATATTGGCTGTAAACAGCCTTACGCTTATTTACCATCGTGGGTACTACCCATATTTTTATAAGCAACCTTTCCAGCACATGGCGGAAACTGTTAAAACATTGGAAAAGGAATACCCGGAAGATGTTTTTCTGATCAATGATTATGTGCCTTACTTTACGGACTACTATTTCAGGGATGGGGAGGATCCCAAAGTGCCTTTTTTCACAACGCGGAATAATAACCTGGATATGTCGGCTTTTGATTCGGTTGTCGCGACGATAAGTGAGAATATTGTCGTTACATCAGGAATTGATGAAAGTTATTTCCAGGTGGTCAGGTCACACTTTCCCTACTGGATAGGTTATGAGACGGGCTTTACCTTTGAGGAATACATCTTCGCAAAATTCCCGCTTAAGGGGAAAGAGAATCTCTACCCGCTTCCCGTGGGTGACACTGATTTTTCACATGTCAGGGGCAACTGGAAAATCCCGGAAGGTCATCTGGTGATAGATTCGGCAAGAAATGATACGGTTTTTCAATTTGATGAAAAGCTGCAATGGGGTCCAAAATTTACGGTAGAGTTGGATTCCCTGGCTGTTCCACCCTATGTGATCCTTGATGTAATGCTGGATGTTTTTCCATGGGAAGAAAACAATAATGCGGTACTGGTTGCAGAGATCAAAAAGGGGGACGATCAGCTTTCCTGGAGAGGATTTCCTTTTAAAACATTTGAATTTGTGGATCACAGATGGCAGAAATTCCATGCTTCCCTCGACATTCAAAAAACCCTGAATGACAAGATGTATCTCAGGGGATGCACAATCGAAATTTACATTTGGAATAAGGAAAACAACCGTTTTTGGATCGATAATTTCTCGATCATGAAACGACCGGGTAACGAAAGGAGGTATGATTTGTGATGTAAGGTTGAAGAGGTCGGAGGGCGGAGGACCGGGGACGGCAGAAGAGACTGCTCAGAATTTTGTGTCAGGATTAATAACTAATATTGACACTTATGGACAAGAACAAAAAATTATCGGATTTCATGAAGGAGATCGAACAAGGGATCCGGGACTGTAAAGGATTGACAGGTAAAGATGGCGTGAACCCATTTACCTGCAGCCACTGCACAACCGACCCGTAGCCAGCAATCCGAATCAGTTCGTCAGACCACTTTCGTAATACATTGGGGCGCCCGGTCCCAGGGGGATGCCAAGATAGACCCAGATGACAAGCAGGATCGTCCATGCGATCATAAAAACAAAGGTGTAGGGAAGCATGGTTGAGATGATCGTCCCGATACTTGCTTCCTCGTCATATTTTTGGAAGAAGGCGATGATCAGTGCGAAAAAACTCATCATCGGGGAGATCAGGTTGGTCACGCTGTCTCCGATACGGTACACGACCTGTGACAATTCGGGGGAATAGCCCAGCTCCATGAACAACGGAATGAATACCGGGGCCATGATCGCCCATTTTGCTGAAGCGCTGCCCATGGCCATGTTGATGGTGCCTGCCAGGATGATAAACAATACCAGCAGGGGGATGGTTCCTATATTGATGCTTTTCAGGAAAATGGCACCGTTGATGGCCAGGATCTCTCCCAGGTGGCTCCATTTGAAGTAGGCAACAAACTGGGCAGCGAAAAACACCAGGACGATATAGGCGGCCAGGGTTTTGATCGCCCCGCTCATCCCTTTGATGACGTCATTATCGCTTTTGAATTTTCCGGAACCTATCCCGTAGGCAATACCCGCCGCTGCAGAAAATATAAATAACAGGGCAATGACACCCTTTATGATAGGAGATTTCAGTATGCTTTCCCCGGCGATACGCAGCAATCCATTTTCAGGAATTGTACCCCATAAAATGAGGGCGGTGAGAATGAGCGTGGTATAACCGGCGTACCTGAGTCCTTTCTTTTCCAGCTTGTCCAGCTTCTTAACTTCCTCGGGTTTTTCTGTGCCCCTGTACTCGCCAAGGCGCGGTGCTACGATCTTTTCAGTAACAAAAGTGCCGGTAAAAGCGACCAGAAAGGTTGACACAGCCATAAAATAATAATTCGCCGTTGGATTAACCTCGTAAGCCGGATCGATAATCCTGGCGGCTTCTTCGGACAATCCGGCAAGCAACGGGTCGATGGTTCCCAGAATAAGGTTGGCACTGAAACCGCCTGACACTCCGGCGAAAGCAGCAGCCATTCCCACCAGCGGATTTCTGCCAAGCGACAGGAATATGGTGCCCGCGAGCGGGATCAGCAGGACATACCCGATGTCACTGGCCGTATTGCTGATTACACCGGCAAAGACCAGCACAAAGGTCATGAATCTTTTGGGTGCTGACAAAACCAGCATGCGGATAATAGCCCCTATAAGGCCGCTGCTTTCTGCAATACCGATACCCAGCATGGCGACGATCACGATTCCCAGCGGGGCGAAGCTTGTGAAGTTATGCACCATGTCAAGCATGATCCTGTGCAATCCTTCTTTCGAAAGCAGGTTAACCGGTTCAATTACATCACCTGTTGAAGGATGGGTGGCGCCCCAGCCGAAAAACGCGGCGACACCGGAGAGCAGCAAGGCAAGCAAAGCGAAGATGGCAAACAGGGTGGCAGGATTAGGCAGGGTGCTTAGGTTCGAGGAATTGGGCGCAAAGATAGAATTTTTACAGCACAGGGTATAGCCACTGCAACCAGTTACCGGCTCAATATACTAATTAAGATGTGCCCCATAAAGTTTTTCAATAAGAAACGGAAAATCAGGATATCATCAATAAACTTAGTCCCCTGTTGTTGATTTACTCCCTAAAAACTTCAGTCATCCAGTTTTTTCTTTACAGCAGCTTGCAAACTGGAGTAATTCTTAAGCAAAATAGATTCCGCTTCTCCAAATCGAATCCCAAACTCCTCTTCCAGGGCTACTATAATATTCATCTGCTGCAGGCTGTCCCACTCCTTTACAAACTCAGCGGAAAAATGCCTGTCTATTTTTGAAGGATCTGCGTTGAGGATTTTAGCCAGGATTTGCTTTACGCGTTCTTCAATATTCATAGGTTTTAGTTCTGGTTCAATAATTAATAAGGTCCGGTTGCAATTGGTTTTCCTGTTTGTTCGTCTGGCTTACATATTTTCAAAAAACACCATCTGTGCTTTGGGTAATCTGTTTTGCTTCCGGCAAAATATTTTCATTCAATCAATGAATATAGATCAAAACTAATAAAATATGTAAATTCACGCAACCAAATACCCCTATCCATATTCAATCTGATTTGTTTTCATTTGAAATAAGGTAATAAAGAATGATGCTTTGGTCTCAACCCTAATTTATCTCTTCCATTTCATTTTTTCCTGGTAAGGGAAATTTACGTGTTAGACAAAGAACGGGAGGCGGATCAAATCCTATGAATTTTTTATTCGTTCAGCTTGTTAATTAAAAAAATGTTTTTACCTTTGCAGCCCGTTTTGGTAAGGTAGTATTAAAGTTACTGAAACAGTTGTAGTTAAAGGAGCCTGACAAGGTAAAACGATATAGGTCCTTGCGCAATACAGATCGAAAAACAGAAGTATTGCGTAGTTTTGAAAGACAAACCATATCCTTCCTACGCCAGATTTCCAAAGATTACAGCGCATTTAAGAGTTCGATTTAAATATTTTATACTTTTGCGCCCTCCAAAAAACGGGGTAAAAAAGTTGAAAAATAAACGATCAATATGCCGACTATACAACAGTTAGTAAAAAAAGGGCGCAAAAAGCTGGTTGACAAGAGCAAGTCACCTGCCCTTGATTCATGTCCTCAGCGCCGTGGTGTTTGTGTGAGGGTTTACACGACCACACCGAAGAAGCCGAATTCAGCCATGCGTAAAGTGGCCAGGGTAAGGCTTACCAACCACAAAGAGGTGAATGCATACATTCCCGGTGAAGGACATAACCTTCAGGAACACTCCATCGTGATGATCAGGGGTGGACGTGTTAAGGACCTTCCGGGTGTAAGGTATCATATCATCCGGGGTGCCCTCGATACTTCAGGTGTCGAAGGCCGTACCCAGCGTCGTTCTAAATATGGAACCAAACGCCCTAAAAAATAAAGGTATTCAACCCTTAAGCTGAAATTACAATGAGGAAAGCTAAACCGAGAAAAAGAATTATCCTCCCCGATCCGAAATTCAATGACGTGCTGGTGACCCGGTTCGTCAATAACCTGATGTTGAGGGGAAAGAAGAATGTTGCCTACAAGATCTTCTATGAGGCGATGGATATCGTTGCCCAGAGAACCAGCGAGGATCCTGTTGAGGTATGGAAAAAAGCACTGGCCAATGTGACGCCGGCTGTGGAAGTCAGGAGTCGCCGTATCGGAGGGGCCACTTTCCAGATTCCTTCTGAGATCCGCCCGGGCCGTAAAATGTCGATCGGTATGAAAAACATGATCGGATTTGCGCGTAAACGCCATGAAAAAAGCATGGGTCAAAAGCTGGCGGGAGAGATTCTGGCTGCCTATAAAGAGGAAGGTGCCGCATTCAAGAAAAAAGAAGATACCCACAGAATGGCAGAAGCCAACAAGGCTTTCTCTCATTTCAGGTTCTAAAAGATATACCAAGAAGATAGCGATTTACTTACATGGCTGTACAGACTAACATATCTAACCATTTGAACCGGAACCGGAATATCGGTATCATGGCTCATATCGACGCTGGCAAGACGACAACTACCGAGCGCATCCTTTATTATACCGGTAAAAATTATAAGATTGGTGAGGTTCATGACGGAGCCGCCACCATGGACTGGATGGTTCAGGAACAGGAGCGTGGTATTACTATTACTTCAGCTGCTACAACTGTTTTTTGGGAACTATTCAATAAGAGATATAAGATCAATATTATCGACACACCCGGACACGTTGACTTCACCGTTGAAGTGGAACGTTCACTGCGTGTGCTTGATGGAGCAGTGGCACTGTTTTGTGCGGTGGGAGGCGTGGAGCCCCAGTCTGAAACAGTATGGCGCCAGGCAGATAAATATCATGTGCCCCGAATCAGCTTTGTCAATAAGATGGATCGGGCCGGTGCCGACTTTTTTGGTGTCGTTGAACAAATGAGGGAACGACTGGGTGCCAATCCGGTTCCTATCCAGATACCGATCGGTGCCGAAGAGAATTTCCGGGGGGTTGTTGATCTCGTCAAAGACAAAGCCTTCACCTGGGATGATACAGACCAGGGTGTGACCATACGTGAGATTCCTATCCCCGATGAACTGGAGGAAATGACCCGTGAATACAGGATGAAGCTCATTGAAGGCGTCCCCGAGGAAAGTGATGAACTGCTTGAAAAATTTATGGATGATCCTCATTCCATTACCGAAGAGGAGATGATCAACGTGATCCGGACATCTACCCTGAATATGGACATTACACCGGTCATGTGTGGTTCTGCTTTTAAAAATAAGGGTATCCAGATGCTGCTGAATGGAATTATAGAATTCCTGCCCAGTCCGCTGGATGTGCCTGCCATTGAAGGGATTGATCCCCGGACTGAAAAAGAAGTGAAACGGAATGCAGACCCGGGTGATCATTTTAGTGCCCTTGCTTTTAAGATTGCAACTGATCCCTTTGTGGGAAGGCTCTGTTTCTTCCGTGTGTATTCAGGTACCCTGAAAGCAGGTTCCTATGTTTACAATACAGCGACAGGGAAAAAAGAACGCATCAGCCGTATCATGCAGATGCATGCCAATAAACAGGAACCACTGGATAAGATCGAAGCAGGAGATATCGGTGCAGCGGTTGGTTTTAAGACCATACGAACAGGTGATACCCTTTGTGACGAACGCCATCCTGTGATACTTGAGTCCATGACTTTCCCCGATCCGGTGATCAGCATTGCCATCGAACCCAAAACCCAGAAAGATATCGACAAACTCACTGTCGCACTCTCCAAGTTGGCTGAAGAGGATCCTACGTTTAAGGTGAAAACGGATGAGGATTCTGGTCAGACCAGTAACCCGCAGGTTTCTTATAAGGAAGCGATTGTCAGCAGTACGGAATACAGAGAAGTCTACAAGAAGCAGACCGGTGGTCGCGGTAAGTTTGCAGATATTCAATTTGAATTGGGACCCGCAGATGATGGTGTTGAAGGGTTGCAATTTATAGATGAGATCAAGGGTGGAAACATTCCCAGGGAATTTATTCCTTCCGTTAGAAAAGGTTTCGAGGCAGCCATGCAAAATGGTGTCTTGGCAGGATTCCCGCTGGAAAGCATGAAGGTCAGGTTGTTTGACGGTTCTTTCCATGCAGTGGATTCCGACCAGTTGTCGTTTGAATTGGCAGCCAAGATCGGTTTCAAGAATGCAGCGCGAAAGGTGACCTCCGTTTTGCTGGAGCCGGTAATGAAACTGGAAGTAGTGACACCGGATACCAATGTGGGAGAAGTAACGGGAGACCTGAACAAACGCCGGGCCATCCTGCAGGGCATCAATGCCAAAGCCGGATACCAGGTGGTTAAAGCCCTCGTACCCCTTTCTGAAATGTTTGGTTATGTTACCTCATTGAGGACACTGACCTCGGGAAGGGCCACTTCATCGATGGAGTTTGACAGCTATCAGAAAACTCCGGAGTCGATCAAGGAAGAGGTGATAAATAAAGTCAGAGGTATTATTAGCAAATAAACGATTAATAAAGTGAGCCAAAGAATCAGAATCAAACTTAAATCTTACGATCACAACCTGGTTGACAAATCAGCAGAAAAGATCGTAAAGGCGGTAAAATCGACAGGCGCTGTGGTCAGCGGCCCTATTCCTTTGCCGACTCACAAGAAGGTGTTCACAGTGAATCGCTCGACCTTCGTCAACAAGAAGTCGCGTGAGCAGTTTGAACTGGCTACCTTCAAAAGGTTGATGGATGTCTATAATTCATCATCCAAAACGATCGATTCCCTCATGAAACTGGAATTGCCCAGTGGTGTAGAGGTAGAGATCAAAGTATAATCAGAACGGCTTAAAGATTTAGAAAAATGTCAGGATTACTTGGAAAGAAAATAGGCATGACCAGCGTGTATGACGAGAATGGAAAAAATATTCCATGCACCGTTATTGAAGCCGGTCCGTGCATTGTAACCCAGGTCAGAACGAAAAAGACCGATGGTTACGAAGCTATTCAACTGGCTTATGAGGAAAAAAAGGAAAAGCACACGACCAAAGCGATGCAGGGCCATTTCGCAAAGGCGAAAACCACACCCAAAAGGTACATCGCCGAGTTTACCCGCTTCGAGGAGAAGAAACATTTTGGCGACGTGCTTACCGTAGAGGTTTTTCAGGAAGGTGAATATGTTGATGTGGTAGGAACATCCAAAGGAAAAGGATTCCAGGGTGTCGTAAAGCGTCACAACTTCAGGGGTGTAAATGATGCGACCCACGGTCAGCATAACAGAATGCGCGCCCCCGGATCTATCGGTGCATCTTCTTACCCTTCACGTGTATTCAAAGGTATGCGGATGGCAGGACGTACGGGTGGAAACCGTGTGAAGATGATCAACCTTGAGGTGATCAAGATTATTCCCGAAAAGAATGTGATTGTAGTAAAAGGAGCGGTTCCCGGTCCGAATAATTCACTTGTAAAGATTGAAAGATGGAGTTAGCAGTGCATAAAATCAGTGGCGAAGATACCGGTAGAAAGGTAAAGCTGAACGATTCCATTTTTGGTATCGAACCCAATGACCATGCCATCTACCTGGATGCCAAGCATTACATGGCGGCACAGCGTCAGGGAACACACGATTCCAAAGAGCGTAGTGACGTGAGGGGAAGTACCCGCAAGATCAAAAGACAAAAGGGAACAGGTACTGCCAGGTTTGGTGATATCAAGAACCCGATCTTCAGAGGGGGTGGAAGAACCTTTGGACCTCATCCGCGGGATTATAGTTTCAAGCTGAACAAGAAAACAAAGAAGCTGGCTCGCCTGTCCGCTTTGACTTACAAAGCCCAGGACAAGGACATCATGGTAATCGAGGATTTCAAATTGGATGCTCCTAAAACAAAAGATTACATGAAAATGCTCGAAAGCTTTGAAGTAGGAAATAAGAAGACACTGCTCGTGCTGAATGAATCGGATGTCAATGTATCTCTGTCGGCAAGAAACCTGAAAAAGGCCAAAGTTATCCTTGCCGATTCATTGAATACGTATGATATCCTCAACGCGAATAAAATATTGTTTGTTGAAAGTTCCCTCGGGAAGCTTGAGGCAATGTACGCAAACAAATAAATCTGAGAAAAGATGGGCGTAATAGTAAAACCGGTAATTACGGAGAAAATGACGGATAAAGGCGAGCGCCTTAATCAGTTTGGTTTCATCGTGGACAAAAATGCCAACAAGATCCAGATCAAAAGTGAGGTTGAAGATCTTTATGGCGTCACAGTCCTTTCCGTAAATACCATGAATTATTCAGGTAAAAGCAAATCACGCTTTACCAAGACGGGAATTATTTCCGGTAAGACAAAGGCTTTCAAAAAGGCGATCGTAACCCTGCCTGAAGGCGAAACAATTGATTTTTTTAGCAACATCTAGATATGGCACTGAAAAAATATAAACCCACAACACCAGGTCAGCGCTTTAAATTAATCAGCGCATATGATGACCTTACCGCCGGCAAACCTGAAAAGAGTTTGACAGGGAGTAAGAAAAGCTCGGGTGGAAGGAACAATGAAGGTAGAATGACCGTACGTAATATTGGCGGCGGACATAAAAAGAAATACCGTTCTATTGATTTCAAACGCGATAAAGAAGGTATCCCCGGAACGGTCAAGACCATTGAATATGATCCGAACCGCACGGCACGCATCGCACTGGTATTTTATGCCGATGGCGAAAAGCGGTACATCGTGGCTCCGCATGGCCTGAAAGTAGGTCAGGAAATAAAAGCGGGTAAAGACGCCACGCCGGAGATTGGAAATGCCATGTACCTGCGTGACATTCCTTTCGGTACCATCATCCATAACATCGAGTTGCGTCCGGGACAGGGTGCCAAGATGGCGCGCAGTGCCGGTTCTTATGCCCAGCTGATGACACGTGACGGTAAATTCGCGATTATCAAACTCCCCTCTGGCGAAACCCGGATGATCCTGCAATCCTGCAAGGCAACCATCGGGATGGTGTCGAACAGCGACCATGCCCTGGAAAAATCAGGGAAAGCGGGCCGTAACCGTTGGCTTGGCCGCAGACCTCGTGTCCGTGGAGTGGCAATGAACCCGGTCGACCACCCGATGGGCGGTGGAGAAGGCAGGGCTTCAGGTGGACACCCCCGCTCAAGAAAGGGTTTACCTGCAAAGGGCTACAGGACACGTTCCAAAAAGAAAGCCTCAGGCAAGTATATCATCGAAAGAAGAAAGAAATAATTGAGCCTTAACGAATATAGATTATGAGCCGATCATTAAAAAAAGGACCCTATATCGACATCAAGCTGGAAAAAAAGGTGATGGCCAATGTTGAGTCAGGTAAGAAAACAGTCATTAAGACCTGGTCACGGGCTTCAATGATCTCACCTGATTTTGTGGGTCAGACCATTGCCGTACATAACGGAAACAAGTTTATCCCTATCTATATTACTGAAAATATGGTAGGTCACAAACTGGGTGAATTTGCACCAACCCGTCTCTTCAGGGGACATGCAGGCAAAAAGAATAAAGGAGTTAAATAAAGCTGATTACCATGGGATCAAGAAAACATAATACAGCGGAAAGAAGGAAAGAAGAGCATAAGACTTACTACGTCGCACGTCTCAACAATGTTCCTACTTCCCCCCGGAAAATGCGCCTCGTAGCCGACCTGGTCAGGGGCATGGATGCCGACAAGGCATTGTACGTGCTGCAGTTCAGCCCAAAGGAAGCTTCTCGTCGCCTTTACAAGCTGCTTTTATCAGCCATCGCAAACTGGAAAGAGAAAAATGAAGGGCAAAGGCTGGATGAAAGCCAGTTGTACATCAAAGAAATTAAAGTGGACAGCGGAAGGATGCTCAAGCGTATTCAGCCTGCACCGCAGGGTAGAGCTCACCGTATCAGGAAACGTTCAAACCACGTGACCCTGGTGGTGGAAAATAAAATGGCCGCTGTAGAAGCCGAAAAAGAAACCGCAAAAAGCGAATAATTGATATGGGACAAAAAACGAATCCAATAGGACTGAGGCTGGGAATCATCAAAGGATGGGATTCTTACTGGTATGGAGGAAAAGATTTTTCCAGCAAACTGGTGGAAGACGATCAGATCAGAAAGTACCTCAATGCACGCCTCGCAAAAGCCGGTGTTTCCAAAATCATGATTGAAAGAACCATCAGGCTGGTAACCGTTACGATCAATACAGCCCGTCCGGGTATCATTATCGGTAAAGGCGGTCAGGAAGTTGATAAACTGAAAGAAGAGTTGAAAAAACTCACCAGGAAAGATGTTCAGATCAACATCTCCGAGATCAAGCGGCCTGAGCTGGATGCCAAGATTGTGGCAACGAACATTGCCAAACAGATTGAAGGCAGGATTTCATTCCGCCGTGCGATCAAGACGTCCATCGCTTCCAGTATGCGTCTGGGTGCTGAAGGGATCAAGGTGTTGATCTCGGGTCGTCTTGGAGGAGCCGAAATGGCTCGTACTGAGCAATACAAGGAAGGTCGTATTCCATTGCACACCCTCCGTGCCGACATAGATTATGCACTCGTGGAAGCACATACCACTTACGGCCGCATTGGCATCAAGGTGTGGATCTTCAAAGGCGAGGTTTATGGAAAACCTGAAATAGTTCCGACAACAATCGGTGGCGGTGCCAAGAAGCGGTCAGCTTCAGCTTCCAAGAGCCCAAGGCCACCCAGAAGGAGAAGATAACAAACTGCGAATCGAAAACGATTAATTTATAACAGGCATGTTACAACCAAAGAAAACGAAATACAGAAAACAGCAAAAAGGCCGGATGAAAGGAAATGCCGGTCGCGGTCATCAGCTGGCATTTGGTTCATACGGGATCAAGACCCTCGAACAGGGATGGATCACCGGCCGTCAGCTGGAAGCTGCCCGTCAGGCTGTTACCCGTTATATGAAACGTGAAGGACAGATCTGGATCAGGATCTTCCCTGACAAGCCCGTCACCAAAAAACCTGCTGAGGTACGTATGGGTAAAGGAAAAGGTGCTCCCGAATATTTCGTTGCGCGTGTGACCCCGGGACGGATCTTGTTTGAAGCGGAAGGCGTCTCACTGGAAGTGGCCAGGGAAGCCCTCAGGCTGGCAGCGCAGAAACTGCCGGTGAAGATGAAATTTGTAGTGAGAAGAGATTACACTGAATAACACTTTGTAAGATGAAACAGGAAGTCATTAAAGAAATGGGTACTACCGAACTGGTCGAGAGGTTGGAAGAGGAGCGTAAACACCTCACCCGACTGAAATTGAATCATGCCGTTTCACCATTGGATAACCCGCATCAGATCAGCGCCAATCGCAAAACGATCGCAAGGATCGAAACGGAACTGAGAAAAAGGGAGTTGAGTGAAAACAATCAAAAGGAATCCTAGCCATGGAAAAACGTAACCTGAGAAAAGAAAGAACCGGCCTGGTCGTCAGCAACAAGATGGATAAGTCCATCGTGGTCCAGATCGAACGCCGCTATAAACATACTGTTTACGGTAAGTACGTTAAAAAGACGAACAAATTTATCGCCCATGATGAAAAGAACGAATGCAACATCGGCGATACTGTAAGAATAATGGAAACCAGGCCTTTGAGTAAGAAAAAGAACTGGAGATTAGTAGAAATCATTGAAAGAGCTAAGTAATCATGGTACAACAGGAATCAAGGCTTTCAGTGGCTGATAA
>JARRQC010000008.1:0-21595 GCA_037382165.1 bacterium
ATACGGTGAGGGAGACATTGAAACACCCAACATCGACCGTTTGGGAAGCGAAGGTATCGTTTTTGAAAATGCCTATGTTACCTCTCCGGTATGCGCTCCTTCACGGGCGGCCCTGATCACCGGCAGGTACCAGCACCGGTTTGGCTTCGAATTTACCATGCATGACCGGTACCTCACCAACCAATTGGAATACCTGGGATTTCGTTATTTTGTCAAGAGCAAGCCTTGGAAAGCGATATGGACCAATGAGTCTCCGGACGACAAGGCCATCGAAAACCAGGGCCTGCCCCGCTCTGAGATCACGCTGGCGGAGATACTGAAAAAACATGGCTATGCTACCGGGATCATTGGCAAATGGCATCTGGGATGGACTAAAAGCAAGCTGCCTTCCGATTTCGGATTTGAAGAACAATATGGTTTCTTCCACAGCCATTCGCTCTATATACCAGAAGGCACACAGGGCTTCGTTGACCAGAAGATCGAAGCGGACTGGACCGACCCTCATATCTGGGGCGGACAAAGGGAAGGCACCCACGCCATATTCCGCAATAATAAACCTATTGAGGAAGCTGGCTATTTGACCGACCGAATTACCGATGAATCCATCTCTTACATCAGCAGGCACAAAAATCAACCATTTTTTCTCTGGTTATCCTATAATGCCCCGCACACACCCTTGCAGGCACCGGAAGAATATGTAAAAAGGTTCATGCATATTGAAGACCCGGTGAAAAGGGTTTACAGGGCTATGATCGCCAACCTGGACGACAATATCGGGAGGTTAATGGATCATTTGCACGAATCTGGGCTTGACAGCAATACGCTCGTATTTTTCATCAGCGATAACGGAGGTGCCGAATATACCCTGACAACGGACAACGGCAGGTATGAAGGAGGCAAGAACACCGAATTTGAAGGCGGTGTAAAAGTTCCCATGGCCGTCAGATGGACCGGAAAAATACCTGCTGAGAAAAGATTCAACCCCATGGTCAGCGCTATGGATATCTTCACCACGTCCCTGGCTTCAGCCGATGCGGAATTGCCTGAACGGGAGATTGACGGGGTGAATCTCCTTCCCTACCTTTCCGAGGACATTCAGAAACCGCCACATGAGTACCTCTACTGGCAACGAGGTATCAGCAAGGCCGTACGTTCAAACGAATGGAAGCTGATCCTGAATGAAAAGACAGACGATACGCTGTTATATCATCTGACGGAAAACCGGTATGAGGCAGAAAACGAGGCCAGATCCCATCCCCGTATTGTAAACCGCCTGCTGCAGTCGATGAAAAGATGGAGGGAAACCCACACTCCACCCCTCTGGCCTCCGGTGGTATATTATATGGCCGAGAAGGATGGTAAGATGTATTATTTTGAGCAATAAAAAGAACCTGGAAATATTTCCTGGCTGTACTTTTTCCAAATGATTGACAGGGTTCTTTAAACCCGAAATTCATCCTCAGGCTGACTTTATACATTTAGGCTTGACATCCTGTAGTGGATGTAGTAACTTTATAGGTCCGTTAACATACCCTGAGGAACCAATGCCTGGTTTAACACACCCTGGTGGTTTGCTGTCGTTTAACATGCTTTTCCATAGCAATTACCTGATCCCTTTTCCTCACGCATTTTTGTACCTGACCGAACCCCTAAAAACGAATACTTATGAAAGCAAATCTACTTGTACTTGTATTTTTAATTGTATTAGGAAGTTACGGGCTTAGCAAAGCCCAGATCATCCATGTGCCGGCTGACCAGCCTACCATCCAGGCGGCCATATCTGCCGCTGAAAATGGTGACACGGTGCTGGTTGCCGAGAATACCTACTACGAGAACATACGGTTCCTTGGCAAGGCTATTACGGTGGCCAGCGAATTTATTATGGACAGCGACAGCAGTCATATCCTCAATACCATCATCGATGGCAGCCAGGCCTTGAATCCTGACAGTGCCGCTACTGTAATGTTTATTAATGATGAGGATACCACATCCATCCTTTCCGGCTTCACCATCACCGGCGGAAGCGGTGTTTTTGAGAAGTCCTTGGGTATTAAATCCGGGGGTGGAATATTCGGTTTCAACTCCGGTGCAACGATCAGCGATAACCTTATCAAGGGAAACCAGGTGGAAAGCGATTCCGGCGGAGGTGCCGGTTTGTGTTTCCTTATGTATGAAGGTGACCATTGGGCTGTCATCGATGAGAATGTGATCAGGAACAACATATCTCTTTCGGATGGTTTCTCCGCATTTGGCGCCGGAATGGCTATTGAAACAAATGCATTTATCTTGAACAATATCATAGAATACAATACATGCACAAATTCTTATGGCCCAACGGATGGAGGCGGCATTGAAATAGAACAATTTCCGGGCCGGTCTATCAATTGTGTCATCCGTAACAACATGATCCGGCACAATGAAACAAATGGAGAGATGGGAGCGTCTGGCAGCGGCATTACGGTCTTTTTAGCCGATTCCATCGAAATTTCAGATAATCATATCGTGTCGAATCGGAGCATAAGCGCATCAAATTATGGCGCCTGGGGCGGCGGTATTTATGGCCAGGAAGCCGGTTATTTCAATATTTACAACAATACTATAGAAAATAATATTTGTGAATCGTTTTCCGCCCAGGCCGGAGGTGGAGGCATCAACCTCTTTTGGTGCGGGAAAACAACAATACGTGAGAATGAAGTATTTGCAAACAGTACTTACCACATCTGGGGAACTTACACCTGGGGTGCAGGAATAATGATCGACAAACCAAAGGATACCATCTTCATCACCCGGAACAAGATCAGCGAGAATATTTGTGGCGACCAGCAAAGCGGCCGCGGTGGCGGGATCTGTTTGTTCATCAACACCACGGATACCCTGAATATCGCTGCTTTTGTCCATGAGAATATGATCCTTGATAACTACTCGGATTATGGCGGTGGCGGGTTATTTTCGCGAAACATAAGCAGGCTGTACCTTGAAAATAATCTTTTCAGAGGAAACGAAAGCCAAAATTACGGCGGAGCCCTCATGATGCAAAAAACTTATGATAGCCCACAGGAGGAACAGCTTCCCCATCCTGTGATCGTCAACAACACCCTTGTTGAAAACAGATCGGGATACGGAGGGGCCGTTTACTCAATACAACAGAGTGAATTCCCTGTCATCTTCAATTCGATCTTCTACAACAATTCGGCGGATCATTCCAATGACATTTACAGTATGGGCGGAGACCCGGTGCCTGTATATAACAACATCATCGACACCAGCGGGATACTTACCCCCTGGACGGGTGAAGGCAACCTGAATTGCGACCCGTCATTCATGCCTGACACCTTACACCTCGACTGGAACAGCGATTGCCTGGATGCTGGCATCGAATCCCTTGCATTAAATGATCGATGGAGAAGAAAGACCTTATAACGGAGTGAAACCGGATATTGGCGCCGATGAAGCTCCCTTCTATGTACTGACAAAAGAGTACGGTAATAATGATCAAAGTATCCTTAGCATAGTACCCAATCCCGTCAGAGACAAGGTGACGATCAATTATTCGCTGGGAACTTCCTCACAGGTGGAGATCTATCTTACAGATCAACAGGGTAATATGCTGAGTTTTTTTGAACGAAATCATGCTCAAAAAGGCTCGCACATGTTGAGATTAGATATGGAAAGATTTCCATCAGGTATCTACCAGTGTGTCCTGAAAACGGAATATGGGATACAAAGCAAAAAGCTGATCAAGGTCGATTGACGGCCTGTATCGGATCCGGTTTAAAACAAAAGCTATGAAACCGATAGCTACCCTGGATATAGCAAATGGCGGACTTTACTTCTCTATCATCTATTGTCTGTCCTTCTTCGTATGTATTATCGTGGTTTTCATCTCAGCAAGGCAGCGGAATTTACCGCCTGGTCAATCTTTGTTGCTGATATGCTCCGGCATGTTCTTTTTTATCCTTGGCAACAAAGCGCTGGCCTTTTCACCGGATCAATGGACGGCCCTGTTTAACAGCCGGCCGTTCGAACCTCCCACCCGGATGGTCATCCTGGGAGGGTTCATTGGTTTGCTGTTGGGAACCTGGATCGCTAAAAAAGCGCTGCGGATCAGTTATCCGGTCATGGATCTTTTGGCTGTGGCCCTTCCCTTATCCATGGCCATCCAGCGGGTGGGCTGCCTGCTGGCCGGGTGTTGTCATGGCAAACCGACCAGCCTGCCATGGGGCATCGCCTATGGGCCTCAATCGCACGCTTTTCAAAATCAACTGGATCAGGGATTGATTCACTATACCGATATGGCCTCACTGCCGGTCCATCCCACACAGCTCTACCAGGTCATTTTCTGCCTGCTGATCGCCTTCATTGTCTGGAAAACAAGAAAGAAATGGAAATCCCGCGGAAGTTTGCTTTTGTTCCCCATACTGCTTTATGGCATTTTCCGCTTTTTGAATGAGTTTGTGCGCGAACCGGCTACCGGGGGATGGATGGGAGAAGTGGCCTGGGGATTAAAATATGCGCAGTGGTTTGTCCTGGGAGGAACCATCCTTTTGACCGGCATCCTGCTAATAAAAGAAAGATACTTTAAAGGGCATCTTCCCTGCAATCATCTTTTCAGTGAACATCCGGGAGTGAATTTCCTTTTTGCAATGTTTCTCTTATTCAGCATCATGCTGTTGAACAGATTCTTCAGCCCGGTGGAATGGTTGGTAATCGTCGTGGTGACAATTCCGGCGATCATCAAAGTGTCTGGGACGGCTTTCATCTTTTATTTTGGAAGAACAGCCCGGTGGGTGACTCCATCTATTCTGCTGGCCGGCCTTTTGCTGATGGGCCAAAGCTATATCCCACAGGATGAAAAGGAAAAAGTAACTTTTACCGAGCTGGGTGTTGCTGGTATGTATGCCAGGTATTCAGAGGTAATACGCCAGTTTCAGGGTGAATATCCCTCCGATTGCGGGGGTGTCGGTTATATGTACAGTGAGCCTAAAGAGGTACGCTATTCAAACTACCAGGGCGGGTTCCAGGTTTCCTATGTCACCGTGAAAGATAAATACACACGTTCGCTGTTCAGAGGGAGTGCCTTTGTCGCTTCCGACAGGGTGTACGACATAACGAACAGCAAATATTACAACGAAACAACCTTCGGTTTCAGTCCCTATATGCAGTTCGACTGGCTGCCTGTGGGATTTGGCATTGGGGTGCAGTTTGGCAGGTTCCGCTATGCCGAACTGGAGAAGAATGGAAGTCAGCTCGATCGCGGCGACTGGGAAAACGCAACTAACGAATACAATATCTTTATACAACAGCACTTACGCTTTGGTCCCTATCATATTGCCTTTGTAGAAGGAAACCTTTCGAACTTCTTCCCATCCGGCACACCTATGCCATTATGGAGCATAGGCCTGGGAACAGGCCTGGGCAGAGTGGACGGCACACGGCTTGTGACCGGCTTTTCAGATGCAGGGATTTATATGGAAGGCGTACTTCCTTTCCGGGAAAGATACCTCCTTACAGGTTTCGCTGCTTACAATTTTAAACAGGATTTGGAATCACGCACGGTTCTGAGCCTGGGTTTCAGGTACAGGTTCAATTTTAAGACCGCATTGAAAAACAAATACAAAGTCGCTGACAATAACCAATGATCTGTTTTTTGACAGATGTCAGACCTAGAAAGTAAAATGAGCATCCCGGGGGAGAGCATGTGAGGTATCCATTCTATTAACTGCTAACTGACGAAAAGTGTACCCCGAAATCCCAATGGGCTGTGCAGTCGGGAGATGGTTACACCCTGTATGAAAACTCCAGATTTTATTTGCATTTCGCCCATTTAATATGTATATTGAGAGCTTGGATTATCCTTTATGATCCATGACCCATGTCAACAGCAACACATACCGACCCATCTTCTGAACATCCTTTTTTAGACACCATTCAACACGAAATATATAATTCCATAGGAGGGCTGAAAAATGAAAACTTTTACCTGGACAATTTTTCTATTCTTTCTGGTTTCCATCCATTCACATGCTCAGCAAAACGGGTGGATTGAACAAGATTTGCCACAAACGATGTCGGGGAACATTCTTGCTGACGTTGGTTACGACGTTATCGTTTACACCGAAAAAAACGCTGATGTCATCTATTTTTTTGACACAAACAACAAAGCGTGGACTGCATTGCAATTTGATAATGATCAGGAGTTTGAAGAAGTGATGGCAGATGGTCAAACCGCTTTTGCCTACAGTGAGGATTATATTGTTGGTTACAGTTCTATGCTCTCACAATGGGATAAGCTGGAATACCAGGGCAATGTAATAGATCCTACAGGCGTTTCGACTGAAAAAGGATATGGATGTGCCGGTAAGCTGGCTTATTTTGTCACCGATGCAAACCATTTTTATGTATTTGATGCCGAATTAGGACAATGGCAGGACTACGATTTTGGTATGGTTACAAATGCAAGCGGCTATAATGACTTCTGGGCTGCAGACACATATGCCGGGGCCATTTTGGAGAGGAACGGTTATGACTTTGCCAAGAATATAGCCTACAGCCTGGTTACTCATTCCTTTGCAGAGGAGGATCAGGGGGGATGGTATTATTATCCCGATAATAAAATGACCGGAGGTTATGTAGCAAGCTGGGGAGATGGAGAGGATGAATTGAGGTATATTGGTTACTCGGCAAATACCAACGAATTCAAATCAATAACTTTTCCTGCCGGGTATGATGTATATAATTATGCGGCAGCCATAGATAATTATTTCATGTATGATCTGCTTGATGAAATTAATGTATTTACATGCGGTTATGAGGTGGGAGACCAGTTTTACAGGGAAGGCACAGTAAAAAGTTATTGTACATCAACAGGTAACTGGGACAGCATGAATTATGATTATAACCCAACCGAAATGAGTGGCCTTGGAGGTAAAAGCGGGGGTAATTTTTCCATACTTCGTTATACCATAGATGATCAGGATCAAACAATTGGTCTCTGGAAGTTTTATGGCAATACAGGAACTCATATTGGTGAAATGCCGGATCTTTTTAAAACAGCAGTTTTTAGCTGTGGCGGAAAAGTCGCACTTGGCGCCGGTGATCACAATCTATGGTTTCACAATTTTGAAACTGCCCATACCCGGCACAAATATTATGCTCCGGATGACAATGTTTATTGGGCGAAGTATTTTGCTGCCGAAAACTATGGTGTCGTCTTCCGGGTGGATAATTCCTCAGAGGTGATGAAAGTCCATATTTTTAACGGATCAAATAATAACCTGCATATTTTCGACGCGAATAAGTATCCGTCATCCAATGAAATAGCCACAAAACAGGTTTACGGATATGTTTCGGGAGGCCCGCAGAATGAAGTGATCTTTTATTCAGAAATACTGGACAGTGTGATTGTTTATCACGCAGCTGAAGGGTATGGTGCGCTTACTGCCAATAATTTTCTAATGGTTCATAACTCCTTCTCGGAACCTGCTGTTATTTTTGATGCCAGCACAGCAGAGGTCTTTGAAAAAGACATTCAAATCAGTTCATCAAGTATTAGCGATTCCTTGATATTTGTCCAGGATGGGGATTCAAAACTGACTGTCTATAACGCAATCAACAAGACCTGGGAAGATTACGAGACAGGCCAGCAATTAAATGGATATCACGTGGGCAGTGAAATTGCCATGGGCTACAGCGTATCTTTTGAAAAATACTGGGGCTATTCCGCGAAATTGGATTCATTTTATCCATTAGAACCGGAAGGAACATCTATGGCACCCTGGTCCATGGCCGGAGGCAATACAGGGGTTGTGATCAGGTCAGACCGGCTTTATGCATTCTGCCCGACACAAGCTACAGGTTATGATGAGTATACCGACAAACAAAACAACAGCATTACGGTATGGCAAAATTCACCGAATCCTTTTATCGAACAAACGACAATCTCCTATCAATTAGAAGAAGCTGAATACATAGAACTTTCAGTATTCGATTCTTTCGGGAAGAAAATCAACACCCTGGTCAGCTGCCAACAGCAAGCGGGCAGGCATCGTGTGGTTTTTGACGGTCATGACCTGGCGGGAGGTGTCTATTATTACAGCCTGTCAGCCGGTAACAATTATCAGGTTAGAAAAATGATCCACATGCCCTGAGGCCCAAGGCTTAAACCGTGGGCCATGAAGAGATTATCATATTTTATGAATGGATTTATTCATTTCTAATTTAGTCGCCTGCATACAGCCGATGTCAAGGGGAGGAGACTGACCGCTCCGGATACCTCCCTGCCATCAAGCAAGTTGACGTACCTGTTCCCACTCGCCAGTGGAAACTCACGCTTTCCTTCTTCCAGGTTAAACATGACAATGATCTCATCTTTGTCATTCATTCGCTTATAGGAAAGCAGCTTACCTTTTGCCACCTGGAATTCGATGTCGCCATCCACCAGCACAGGGTTTTCTTTACGCAGACGAATCAATTGCTTGTAAAACTCGAAATGATCCCAGTTAAAACCAATGGTATCATACACCTTCTCTCCTTCCTGGAAATTGTTTCGATACTCGGGTTCAAACTCAAATTCAGGCCACCACAATGGCTTGCGGCAGTCGGGATCATCGCCTCCTGTCATACCCATTTCATCACCATTCCAGATGTGGGGCGCACCCGGGATGGTAAACTGGTGGATCAGGTAAAGCCTGACCCGCTGATAGGTTTCGTCATCCGGCAGCCCGGTGATATAACCGGGGTTATCGTTGGGCTTTGCCTGGTATTTGTATGTGTTCTTGTTGGCAAAAGAGGTGAGCAGGCGTGGAGAGTCATGCGTTGCCGCAGTGTTCATCATCGCCTTTACAGTTTCCGGTCTGAGCCTGTTCCACTGGTACTGCAAGCTGTCACGAAATTGCGCAGCATCGATCTCAAAATCAGATTCCGTAAAGAAATAGCGGGCAGGCCGGAAGACCTGGTAAAACATCACGGCATCGAAGACATCACCTCTGAGATAAGGTACAGGGTTCATCAGGGCATCCGGGTATTCTTCCCACCAGATCTCCCCTACCAGATAAGCTTCGGGGTTGATCGAACGGACATGCCGGCGCCAGTCCCTCCAGAAGATCATCCCGATGTGATCGGCCACATCCAGCCTGAAGCCATCGATTCCTTTGGAAACATCGCCATCCGGCGCAAGCCAGCGTTCCGTCACGTCAAATATGTGCTTTTTCGCTCCCTTGTTGATATCGCCTTCGTAAGGATAACCTATGCGGCGCTCCGTGGCGAGATCCACCTTTTTGATCTCGGGAAGGCTGCGCAGATCCAGCCATCCCTCGTACTCGAATTCGTTTTCTTCCGTTTTGGGATCGTCAAAACTCTGGATAGCATACCAGTCCCTGTATTTGCTCTTCTGCTGTTTATCCACGATATCTTTCCATGCCCAGAATTCGACACCCGTATGATTCCAGGAATAATCCAGGATTACGCGGATGCCTCTTTTATGAAATTCGTCAACCACCCTGAGGAACATTTTATCGGCTGCGGTCCATCTCCAGGTAGTTGGATCTTCCGGGTTTTCCGATGCCATGATCTTTTTGTCCCCTTCCGGATCCGGACCGAAGTTCACATCAATATGGTGGTAATTGCGGGCATCGTATTTGTGCAGGGAGGGTGCGTCGTTAAGGGGGTTGAAATAGACGGCGGTAATCCCTAACTCTTCCAGGTAGTCGAGCTTGTCGAGCACACCCTGCAGGTCGCCGCCGAATCTTCGCAGGCCCAACCCGCCATAGAAATCGGTTTCGAGCCCTTCGGTCCAGGCCTCCTGTGCATACCAGTTGTGGTGCCACTGGGTGACATGCCAGTTTTCCGGGGTATGACGGTAGTTTGTGGCGGCATACATATCTTCCGGGGTGGGGTTGTTGGCAGGATCGCCATTGTTGAAACGCTCCACGAAGATCTGGTACCAGATGGCATCTTTGGCCCATGCCGGCGGCTGACTGATATCTGGCTCTGTATTGTCCTTTTTTTGATCACACATGGCGAAAGCTATAATGAAGATGAAAATGACCGATAATTTGAATGTATTTTTCATGTGTCAGGCTTTGATGGGGTTAAAAATATGGAAAAGGCTGGTTTTTGCTTGTATTTGATGATGGTTGGGTATTATTTCTTTGGGAATTTTTGATGGATTGGTTTGGATTGAAAATCCGCAGCCCTTTGGGTCGGGATTTCCAATCCCGACAAACGGGTGAAAACTTCCTCCTTTCCTTCGATACATCGCTCAATCGTGCAATCCTACAACCGTTCCATACTCCCTACTTCCTGCCCAGCAAAAACACAACAGGCACCTTCAGCCTTCCTGCCCAGGCAGCCTCGGTGTGGGCATCACCGGTGTATTTTCGGTTCATGAAATGGCTGTCATCATAGCCAGCGGATCGTATCACCTCATCGGCCCTTGCCTGGTAGGGTGCATAATGCTTGTCCAGGGTTTCGGTACCGTAATCGAAATAGAGCCGGTGATGTGCCGGATCGGGCAGGTGTTCCGCAAGGTATTTGATATAGGCTTCCGGCACCCGTTTATTCCAGCTTAACGGTGCCCCGAACCAGTGCGTCGAAAGGCAGGCAGCTCCACCGAAAACTTCCGGGTATTCGCAGATGGCATACATCGAGATCAGGCCGCCCATGCTGGATCCCATGATGAAGGTATTGATCCTGTCAGTTCGCGTGGAAAATCGGGTATCAATGAATGGTTTTAATTCCGTCACCAGGAATTTCAGGTAAGCATCGCCCCGTGGTGCACCCATCAGCATGGTGCGGGTGATGCTGTCAGACAGTTCATCCGGTAAATAACCCAAAGCTTTTTGAGGGAGGTAATCTGACCTTCGGTATTCGCCATCGTTCCAGATTCCTACCACGATACAATCCCTGATCCTGCCTTCCTGAAGCAATCGGGATACCGTTTCGTCCACCTTCCACTCCTGTCCGTTCCATGTTTTTGTGGCATCAAACAACATCTGCCCGTCATGCATATACAATACCGCATAAGCGCCGCCCGTATCATAATTGGCAGGGAGCCATACATCTACATTTCTGGGATTCACGTAGTCCGATGGAAAACTTTCCAACCGGACAATTTTCCCCGATGACACCGAAGGGATCTGACCAAATAATTTTACTCCCGCCAGGCCCACTAGTATAAGTATCGTGTATTTCATGATGTTACTTATTCTGCATTGATCTTTAAGGAAGCTTTCTTTATTCCATTTGCAGAAGCTTTCAATTGAATTACACCGGGTTCACCTGTATTACGGATAATAACCATGGCTTTCCCGTAAAAGAGTTCACGCTGCATGGCAATGAAAGGTTCCAGGGATTGAGGGTTCCCGTTCCCAACTCCTTCTACAACACCCGGACCGTTAAGTTCAAACCTGACCAGGTTGTCAGCCAGCGGGCAAATGTTACCCTCCCGGTCAACGGCTTCTACCAGTATAAAAGAGAGATCCTTTCCGTCAGCATGAATAGTGGTTCTTTCTGGCGTCAGCCTCAACCTGAAAGGATCACCTGTTGTTTGTCTGATGGTTTCCCCGATTTTTTCACCGGAAGCATAAGCGACTGCCTTCAGCTCACCCGGCTCATAAGCCACATCCATCCACATCAGCCTGTATCTTTCAACAGCATGATCAGATTCTGGCTTCTTGCATTTTTTCCCCAGAGACCTTCCATTCAGGAATAGTTCCGCACAATCGCCATTGGTATATACAAAAACAGGTAAGTATGCATAGCCTGAATCCTCCCAATTCCAGTGTGGCAGGATATGTACGGTGGTTTCCTCCGGTTTCCAATGGCTTTTATACAGATAATAGCGGTCCTTGGGAATGCCGCAAAGGTCAACGATTCCGAAATAGGAACTTTTGGCACTTTGCTCCCGGGTAATGAATCCTTCTTTGACAGCTTCATCATTGTAAGGTGTAGGTTCTCCCAAATAGTCGAAGCCTGTCCATACAAACTCACCGGCCACATAGGTATCTTCCTCCTGCCACATGAAATCGTCATCTGCCACCTCAGCCCATTCGGGGGCATTGAGGTCATAGGAACTCACCTGCAGGGATTGGGTGAAATCGGTCTTTTCCTGCGGCAGGGGCAATTCATAAAAACCACGCGTACTCAGGGTGGAAGCTGATTCCGAAATGATCACCGATTTGCCCGGTTCCAGGCTCCTGGCGGGAAGGTACCTCCGTCCGTAGTTCCAGGCATGAACATCGTAATAGTCAAAATGGCGCCATTTAGCGGAACCCTTGCTATCGCATACCATAGTTACCGGACGGGTCGGATCATATTTCCTCACCAGGCTGATCATCGTATTCAGTTTGTCAAAACCACCATCGATATTGTACTGTATATCACCCATTTCATTGCCGACACTCCAAAGTATGACGCAGGGATGGTTCCTGTCACGCTTCACCCAGTTGTGGATATTTCTTTCAGCGAAGGCTTCAAAATCCATATCAGGTAGGTAAGCCGCCTTTGCATCCCATTTGTCAAACACCTCATTGAAAAAAAGCAACCCCAGGCTATCGCACATCTCGAGCATTTCAGGTGCTGCCACATTGTGGCTGTTCCTGACCGCATTGACGCCCATTCCTTTCATTATTAAAAGCTGCCTTTCCATGGCGGCAGGGTAGAATTTAGCACCCAGCGGCCCGTGGTCATGATGCAGGTTGACACCTTTGAACTGCACACGCCTGCCGTTCAACCAGAAGCCGTCATCAGCGGTATACCTGAAAGTCCGCAAACCAAATTTAGTCCGGGTCCTGTCTGTTACCTCCTGCTGTGAGGACACTTCGGATAACAGCGTATACCTTGCGGGATCTTCAGTGTCCCATCGCCGTGGCTCAGCGACCGTTAACCATTGCTCGAAAACACCGGATCCACCTGGTTTTATTTGCAGGGATTTACGCTCAGAAGCAACCGTTTCACCATCCGGTCCCAGCAACGTACTCTTCAAAACAACTTCCCTGTTGCTGTTCGAGTGATTTTCCACGGTGGTGTATAGATGAACAAGCGCACTATCGTTCTCGATCAGCGGAGTCTGAATATAGGTCTCCCAAATGCCGAGATGCACCGGGTCGACAACAATAAGCTGCACTTTCCGGTATATGCCGGCACCCGGGTACCAGCGACTGTCAAATTCGCGGGTATCGACCTTCAGGGCGAGGAGATTGGGATCATCGAATGAGACCAGGTCAGTTATATCAAGATAAAATGAATTATATCCGTAGTCCCATCGGCCAGCAAGCTGACCATTGACATACACTTCCGGGAAGGCCATGACTCCATCAAAAAGAATGTACACACATTTTCCGGCAAGGTTTTCTTCCAGGGGAAAGTCTTTGCGATACCAGGCAACATCCTTCCAGGGCAGTTTCCCGGTATTGGCTGGCAGCATGGCATCAAACGGGCCTTCAATGGCCCAGACATGCGGAATGGACACATCCCTCCAGCCCGAATCATCAAAATCGACCAGGGCTGCATTCGCGGGATCCCCTTTTGTAAATTTCCATCCCTTGTCAAGTGTGATGATATCCCTTCCAAAGCTTATAAGTGAAAGCAGGGATAATACTGCGATGAATAAGAGTCCGAGGTGCTTTGACATGGTTTTGAGTGAAATGAAAATACTAAACTTTACGGTTTTTCAATACCGTGTAAATTTATCGAAAACCCCGATCACCGGTAATACATTACCGCCATTATCGAAAATATCCCTGGTGGCAATGCCCCTCATATCACCTACTGCCGGCTCCCACCAGAAGACTCCTCTACCCAGGTTATCAGGCGTATCCATTACCATTCTGTGGACGTTCTCGAGGAATTGCCGCTGCCCTTCCGGGGATTCAGGAAATGGCGCCTGTTTTTCTTCGTACTCCGTAGGCTCGGAGCAGTAGGCCACCTCCACCATGACAATGGGTTTTCGATAGGCCTTAGCCATGAAATAGAGATTGTCACGCAGGTCGAGCAAACTGCCATGCCACCAGGGATAATAGGATTGACCGATCACATCGTAAGAAATGCCATAGGATACTATCCTGTCAAAGAAATATTTTGTCCTTTCCTTGTTAGCGCCCTGGTCTATATGGATCATGATCAGGGGCACTTTCTCCTTACCACAACCAGCATGAACCCCATTAATACCAGCCTGAATCAGCTCTGCCAGATTGTCCCAGCGATCAGGTAATTTACCATCCGGCCAAAGCATCCCATTGATAATCTCATTGCCGTTCTGTACCATATCAGGCATGACACCGGCTTCCCTGAAAGTGATGATGGTCCTTTTGGTGTATTGAAATACTGAATCAACAAGTACATCATGTGACAACCCCTCCCAGGCTTTGGGAAGATATTGTTTGGCAGGATCTGCCCAGGTGTCTGAATAATGGAAGTCAAGTAAGAACTTGTATCCCATTGCCTTGGCTTCTTTCGCCAGTTGGAGGGTATAAGCCAGATCATTGGGCAATTGCGTGGGTGTATGAAATAACCTGAGCCGGATCCAATTGTAACCATGGTCATGAAAGATCTGTAAGCCTTTCTTTGGAACACCCTCCTCCTTGAAAACCATACCCCTGTCCTCTGCCATTTTCAGAAAGGAAAGATCGGCACCGATCATATATTCCTGTCCTTTAAGCGATGGTGTAGCGTTAAATATGAACAGCAAGGTTAAGAAAGACAGGGTCAGATAAAGGGGATATGGGTTAACCGTTACAGTAAATCGCTGAACGGTTCTCATGGCACGATGCATTGGATTATAAATTAATTTTTACCTGAAATTGTATGAAAGGTTGTAAACCTGCTAAAAGTACTGATTTAAAACGATTGCGCTCTTCTTGGCAAAACAGCATTAAAAAAAGGGGGAGATGGATCTGATCTGTCCTTTAAATGGATCAGCTATTTTTAACGTTTTTATATGCATTTGATATTCAGTTCTTTATAAAAGCTTAGTAAGAAATATCAATAACTATTTCAACCTTTTTACCTTTCGGAATGTCTTCTTTAAGGCACTTTTAAGGGCAATAGGATTCTATACCCCCTTTAAGCAGGATAAAATGCTGATTATTAAATTGTTAATAAATGTTAAATAATTTGTTAAAATAATGTTAAAGTTAATTTAGAAAGCCTACTAAACAGTGTATTAATCAAAGCTTTATATTTGCGTGAAAATTCAACTTTTATAAAGTATTTCAATAAATCAATAATCAAAAATTATGTTTAAACATTTATCCACAAAATCGATGTTGCTTTCGGCCATCTTACTGTTTTGTGGTTCCCTGACCATTTTTGCACAATCCGGTGTTGTAACCGGAAAAGTGTTTGATGTGCTTGACGGGACCACCCTGCCGGGAGCGACTGTCGTGATCAAGGGAACAACTACTGGTACATCCACTAACATGGATGGTGAATATTCCATTACGGTTGATCCCAATACGACAATCGTCGTTTCGTATGTAGGGTACACTTCACAAGAGATTGTCGTGTCACCCGGTACGACAGTCAATGTCGCCATGGAGAGTGAGTCCATGGGACTGGAGGAAGTGCTTGTGATCGGTTACGGTACGCAGAAGAAAGACGATGCGACCGGCGCCGTGACTGCCATTTCATCCAAGGAGTTTAACCAGGGACAGATCGTTTCGTCGACCAGCCTGATTGCCGGTAAAGTTGCCGGTGTGCAGGTGGTGAACGGTGGCGGTGCTCCCGGTGAAGGCAATACCATCCGTATCCGCGGAGGTTCATCACTTTCTGCGCTGAATGACCCGCTAATTGTTATCGATGGAGTTGCCATGAACAGTGACGGACTGAACGGGGCAAGAAACCCGTTGAACAACATCAACCCGAACGACATTGAGTCTTTCAACGTTCTTAAAGACGCATCGGCAACAGCTATTTACGGTTCCAGGGCGTCAAACGGTGTGATTATTATTACCACAAAAAAAGGTAAGACAGGACAACCCCTGCAATTCACCTATGATGGAAAATTTTCAATCTTTACACCCACCAGGACTATTGATGTCCTTTCAGCCGATGAATTTCGCACGGAACTCAACAGGGCAGTGGAAGAAGGGCGCATTGCAGGCGCTTCACTCGACCTGCTGGATGAAAATGGCGTGGAAACCAACTGGCAGGATGAGATCTATGAGACGGCTTTCGGTCAGGATCATTACCTGAGTGCCAAAGGCGCAACCAGTTTCATGCCTTATCGTGTTTCGGTAGGTTATACCAACCAGGATGGTATTTTGCTCAATGATAACTTCACCCGTTTCACCGGCGGCTTTTCTCTGGATCCCCGATTCCTGGACGATCATCTGACGATCAGCCTGAACGGACAATTCGGCTATACGAAAAACCGGTTCGCCGACCGTGGTGCCATTTCGGGTGCGTTGCAATTCGACCCGACCAAGCCGATTACCAGTGATATGGTCTATAATCCGCCCATCCCCGACTCTGACGGGCAGACAGATGAAACCAACTATGGCGGATACTGGGCCTGGGTACAATCCAACGGCTCACCCGTCGACCAGGCAACGACCAATCCGGTCGCCCTGCTCAACATGAGGGAAGACAATTCACAGGTCAGGTCTTTTGTAGGAAGTGCCAGGTTTGATTACAAACTGCATCCGTTACCGGAATTGAAATTTACCCTGAACCTGGGAACCGATCGTTCATGGAGTGACGGTACAGTATTTGTCCCCTTCGATGCCGCCTGGGAATATGATGCAAGGAACGGTGGAGGTGTCAACAACAATTACAACCAGGAAAGGCTGAACGACCTGCTTGATTTCTACATTACCTACGATAAGTATTTCGAGTCCATCAAAAGCCAGTTCACCCTTATGGGCGGTTATTCCTGGCAGCACTTCAAAAGGGAAGAATACAGCGACAACAGGAATATCCCTCACAGACCCACCGATACCCTGATCCAGAATATTTTCGACGACAGGACAGAATATTACCTCGTTTCCTTCTTCGGAAGGCTGAATTATACTTTTGGTAACAGGTATATGCTGACAGCCACCGTAAGACAGGATGGAACTTCCAGATTCTCGGAAGATAACCGCTGGGGTCTTTTCCCCTCCGTTGCACTGGGCTGGAAGATCAGCGAGGAAGCCTTCCTGCGTGATTCAAAAGTCATCTCACAGCTTAAATTGAGGTTGGGATGGGGTATTACCGGACAGCAGGCTTTATCAGAGGATGATAATTATCCTTACCTGCCAAGATATACCTATAGTTTACCGACTGCCAATTACCAGTTCGGCGATCTTTTCTATACCACACTCCGTGCGGAAGGATATGACGCAAATATCAAATGGGAAGAGACAACGACCTGGAATATTGCACTGGATTACGGTTTTGCCGAAGACAGGTACTATGGCTCCATTGACTTTTACTATCGCGAGACCAAGGACCTGATTAACTTCATCCCTGTCCCTGCAGGTTCAAACCTTACCAACTTCCTGCTTACCAATATCGGAAGTATGGAGAACAGGGGGGTTGAATTCTCGATCATGACCCGTCCGGTCGTGACAGAAAATTGGTACTGGGATATCGGCTTCAATGCCACCTACAATGAGAACAAGATCACCAAGCTTACCGCTTCTGACGATCCGGATTACCTGGGCGAACCAACAGGAGGTATCGCAGGTGGCGTGGGTAACAATATACAGATCCATAGCGTAGGCTACCCTGCCAATTCATTCTTTGTGCTGGAACAGGTCTATGATGAAAATGGAAACCCCATTGAAGGTCTTTATGTTGACCGCAATGGCGACGGTGAAATTACCAATGATGATAAATACCATTATGAGCAGCCCAGGGCGAAATTCTACTTTGGTCTCAATTCCAACCTGAGATACAAGAACTGGGATCTGTCTTTCAGCGGCCGTGCCAACTTTGGTAACTATGTATATAATAACGTTGCCTCCGAGAACGGCGTTTATGAAAGACTCTATCGTCCGGAAGGACCTTACCTGAGCAATGTTGCTTCTTACGTCAACGAAACAAATTTCCAGAGCCCGCGTTATATGTCTGACTACTATGTACAGGAGGCTTCCTTCTTCAGGATGGATTACATCTCGTTGAGTTACCTCTTCGCCAATCTCGGCGGAAGCCGTGTAAGTCTTCGTATCTCCGGAACGGTGAATAATGCTTTCATCATCTCTAATTACGATGGACTTGATCCCGAGATCTTTGATGGTATTGACAATCAAGTCTATCCAAGACCACGGGCTTATGTCCTGGGTGTAAACCTTGTATTTTAATCGTAACCCTAAAAGAAGATTATCATGAAAAAGATCATTAACATATTTTTAGCAATAGCAGTACTTGCGGTTATCAATACAAGCTGTATCAAGGACCTCGATACGGAACCTATCGATCCCGATGAGGTAACCGCAGCGGACGTCTTTGATGACCCGGATGCCTATAAGCAAGTGCTCGCCAAGCTCTATGCCGGTCTTTCCGTTTCGGGTCAGCAAGGCCCGTCAGGAATGCCTGACATCAGTGGAATTGACGAAGGATTTGGTCAATATTTGCGTGGATTCTGGTACCACCAGGAACTCACCACGGACGAAGCCGTTATCGGCTGGAATGACCAGACCATCAAAAATTTCCATGGACAGAACTGGGGTGCCAGCGATGTGTTTATCGCTGCCTTCTACTACCGGATTTTTTACCAGATATCCGCTTGTAATGAGTACATCAGGGAAACTTCTCCTTCCAATTTGAGCGATCGAGGCGTTAGCGGTACTTTACTTGAGGAAGTTCAGTATTTCCGTGCCGAAGCCCGCTTTCTCAGGGCATTGAGTTACTGGCACGCGCTGGACCTTTTCGCCAACGTACCTTTCGTTACAGAGAATGACCCGGTCGGCGCCTTTTTCCCGCAACAGATCATGCGTAACGATCTCTACAATTACATTGAAACAGAATTGCTCGACATCGAGAATGCGCTTCTCGCACCGAAAGCAAATGAATACGGACGTGCTGATCAGGCTGCCGTCTGGATGCTGCTTGCCAAGCTTTACCTGAATGCGGAAGTCTATACAGGCAACGCACAATGGAACAAAGCAGCTGAATACAGCGAAAAGGTAGTTAACGCAGGATATAGCCTGGAAGAGGACTATCAGACAAATTTCCTTGCTGACAACCACAATTCCAGCGAAATCATTTTTCCTGTAGTTTCTGATGGCCTGAGCACACAGACCTGGGGCGGGATGACATTTATCATCCATGCAGCCGTAGGCGGTGATATGGACCCGAGCGTTTACGGAGTCGATGGCGGTTGGGGCGGTACACGTACCACCAGTGCCCTCGTTCGTAAATTCTATCCTGACCTTACTGAGGAGACTTTCACAATCAACGGTCATGGAAGATCTGTAAACGATTATCCGCTTCTTTATGTGCCCGGCTCCTATCAGGGATGGGCACCTGAAAATGATTCCACCGTACTGGCTTCGGTCAACAGCGATGGAAACTATGAAGGATATCTTTATTTTGCTGATGCCGGTACCCAGTTTAAATTTACCCCGCAGCCCGACTGGAGCTATGACTGGGGTGATAATGATGCTGACGGCTCACTTGATGTTGGCGGCGCCGATATTGAAGTAGCCGATCCAGGCTATTACAAAATAAATGTGGATACCAATGCGTACGTCTATACCGTTGAATTAACCGATTGGGGAGTTATCGGAGATGCTACAGCCGAAGGTTGGGATGCCGATCAGAATATGACATTTGATCCTGAAACCGGAATGTGGTCAGCATTACTTGACCTGACTGCCGGATTTATCAAGTTCAGGGCCAATGACGACTGGGCGATCAATTACGGAGATACTGGTGTAGATGGTATTCTGGAGCAGGATGGTGAAAACATTGCCATTACAGATGCCGGAACATACCTGATCACACTGAAACTGGGCGCTCCCGATTATACGTATTCCGTTGAAAGGGCAGCCTATGATAAGAGAGCGATGTTCTTCACAGAGGGTCAGACACTTGAGATCTCAGATATTGGCAACTTCAATGATGGTTATGCCATTGAGAAATTCAAGAATATCACCTCTGATGGCGCGACCGGTTCCAACCTCACTTTCCCGGATACCGACTTCCCGATGTTCAGGCTGGCAGATGCTTACCTGATGTACGCAGAAGCAGTGAAAAGGGGTGGTGCAGGAAGTGAAGCCACCGCGCTTGAACTGGTGAATGCACTGAGAACCCGCGCCTATGGCGGGGAAACCTCCGGGAATATTACCTCGGCGGATCTCACCCTCGATTTCATCCTGGATGAAAGGGCACGGGAATTGTACTGGGAGTGCCACCGAAGGACTGACCTTGTCAGGTTTGGATTGTTTACCGGAGGCCAATACCTGTGGCCATGGAAAGGAAATGTTGCCGCAGGTACTAGCACCGACAGTAAATATGATATATTCCCGCTGCCTGACGGAGACGTCAATGCCAATAGTAACCTTTTACAGAATACGGGTTACTAATTTTAATTTGAAAAACGAATGAAGATGAAAAATTTAGCGATAATTATAGTACTGATATCGGGAATTGTTCTTTTTGACGCCTGTAAGAAGGTCGAAACAGACCCTAAAATTGATTTCAGCAGTACATCCGCACCGAGTATTACTTCTCCTGCGGAAGGAGCTGATATCATACTGACCGAGGATATGGCGGATGAGATGCTTACCTTTTCATGGAACGCAGTCTCTTATTCAGTTCCTGCAGACTTAGCTTACCCTACCTATTCATTGATGCTTGTCTTCGCCGAAGGCAGTTTTGATGACGCCGTAGAGTTGGCCAGCACTGTGGAAACAACCTATGAAGTGACCTATGCTTCGATGAATAATACGCTCGTCGCAATGGGTGTAAGCCCCAATACGAAGACCGCAATGAAACTGATGGTTAGCGCCTCCCTGAAATCATATGATGATGGCAAGGTGATCGCGGCCTCTGTTTCAGATTCACCGGAACTCAGCATGTCAGTCACACCCTATGAAACAGCCAGCGTAGAATATCCAAAGCTTTGGGTTCCCGGTGCATACCAGGGATGGGCTCCGGACCAGGCTCCTTTTGTCCAGTCTTTCGAGGATGACGGGATCTATACCGGATACCTTTATTTCCAGGCTGATGCTGAAAGCTTCGAATTCAAATTCACCTCAGAACCCAGTTGGGATGGAACCAATTACGGACAGGGTGAAAATGATGGCGAACTGAGTACTGACGGCGGTGCCGGTAACCTTTCCGTTCCTGGACCAGGCGGTTACATGGTCACTGTAAATACAAATGACCTCACATGGACCTACGAGTTACAGGAATGGGGCATCATCGGCGAATTCAACGGCTGGTCAGAACAGGTCAACATGTCGTGGGATACCGAAAACCGGATCCTCACACTGACATACGATGTGCCGGCTGCCGATAACAACCGGTTCAAATTCAGGGCCAACGACAACTGGGATATCAACCTGGGCGCTATTGACCCGCCAGACGGCTCAACCCTAACATGGGGTGGTGGAGATATCCCTATCGAAAGTGGTAACTATACCTTCCACCTGGATCTGAACAGTAAGGC
>JARRQC010000009.1:0-27398 GCA_037382165.1 bacterium
TTCCTGTTAAGCCAGGAGATCGATTCTGTACTTTACCAGAAAACCTGGCTCGACCAGGAAACAAGAATCATCAACGGATACGCCGTTACCAAAGATTTTGGACAACTGACAAGAAATCCTGCTGCCTATAACTTTCTGCCCATTACTTCTGTTTCCTACAAGGACGCTGACCAATTGGCTGAAGAATTAAGTGACAGTGCGCAGGATCAAAATTGGGGCGAAAAAAAGCTGCAGGAAAGGATCCGGGAACTCCAGGATGAAGCCCCCGGAGGACAACTGCAGATCTATATCAGTCGATACAATGAAAATGAAGCCAATTTCAGGTGGTTTTTTGTGATCATTCGGGGTGAAGACGATAAGGGTAAATTGTGGGAAAAGGAAATTGGCTATCAGGCACCCCGTAATCCGTATGAAAGGGGCTGGTGGAATTATACGACACTGAATATCCCTTTTGATCTGAAACCTCCTTTTTACGTTTACCTGAATCAGAAAAACAGTAAATACCTTTCTGATTTTCGGTTCCATATTGAAAAGCGTGACGAAACTGAAGAACTCCCGGAGTGAACTTGCTGTCAAAATCGAATCAGGATGGCTTCAATCACTGAATTCGTTTAAATTTGCCGTTGACTCCCCGAAGTTCAAATCGGGTAATCGATTATTTCTTATTCAGGTTCAAATACTACCCTCCATGAAGAAGTTATTTTTTATCTGCACGGCGCTATTTATTGGGTTGAATGCCCTGCTCGCCCAGGATAAATTACTGACCATTGAAGATGCCAGCTATATGAACCGGGAACTATATCCGGCAAGGGTTCCCCAGTTGCAATGGATCGGTGATACGGATGATTACGCCTATCAGAATGATAATATCATTTATAAGGTGTCGGCTAAAAGAGGTACTGAAACGGTTCTCCTTGACCTGGACATGCTCAATACCGGTCTGCATCTGAATGGTTTCGACTCACTGAAAGGCCTCCCCCGTCTGGATATCGCCGACCGGCATTCCTGTTATTTCAGCAACGGCAACAATTATTACAACTATAATTTTCATGCCCACCAATTGACGCTGATCAACAAGGTAGAAGACAAGGCAAGCCGGATAGAAATGCTTCATGAAACCGGAAATATAGCCTATACCCTAGACAATAACCTGTATTGTGCCATTGGGGGTGATCAACGGCAAATAACCAGCGATACCAATCCGGACATTGTCAATGGACAGGATGTCCATCGACGTGAATTTGGGATCAGCGATGGTATTTTCTGGTCTCCTGACGGGCATAAAATAGCCTTTTACCGGAAAGATGAGTCCATGGTAACTGATTATCCGCTGGTCGATATCACCAAACGAGTTGCCGAAGTGGAGAACACCAAATATCCTATGGCTGGCATGACCAGCGAAGAAGTGACGCTGGGTATCTATGATATAGATAAAGGAGTGACCCTTTATATGAAAACCGGAGAACCACGTGATCAGTACCTGACATCCATCACCTGGTCACCGGACAGCAGAGCCGTTTATATCGCCCTGCTCAACAGGGACCAAAACCACCTTACAGTCAATTGTTACGATATTTCCACTGGTGAACTCATCCGGACACTTTTTGAAGAAAAACATGAAAAATATGTAGAACCGGAAAATCCACTTTATTTTAACCCAAATAACCCGGATGAATTCATCTGGATCAGTGAACGGGATGGATTTGACCATCTTTACCTCTATAATACAGATGGGAAATTGATCAAACAGCTCACCTGGGGGAATTGGGTTATCTCACGATTTTACGGATTTTTTGGAAAGGACATGATCTATTTCAGTGGCACAAAAGAAAGTCCGCTGGAAAAACAAATCTATGCCCTTCCGTCGAACGGCGGGGAGATCACACGTATCACACCTGATCATGGCACACACCAGGTGCAGATCAGCAAAGATGGAAAATTCATTATCGACAGCTACAGCAGCACAGACAATGGGAGGATCATCAAACTGCTAAGCCATAAGGGTAAGCAGCTGAGAGTGATCAAGGATGAGAACAAAGCGCTGGAACAGTATAAATTGGGCAAAATGGATATCTTTACCCTGCAGGCAGCGGACGTAACACCACTACACTGCCGGCTGATCAAGCCCATCGATTTTGATTCTTCCAAAAAATATCCCGTCATCGTTTATGTATACGGAGGACCCCATGCGCAACTTGTCACTGATTCCTGGTTGGGAGGTGCCGGTTTATTCCTTAATTACCTTGCCCAACAGGGATTTGTCGTTTTTACCCTCGATAACCGGGGTTCTGCGAACCGGGGACGTGATTTTGAGCAGGCTGTATTCAGAAACCTGGGTGAACAGGAGATCAATGACCAGATGACAGGGGTTGAGTATCTCAAATCACTATCCTGGATCGATCCGGAACGCATCGGAGTCACCGGCTGGAGTTATGGAGGATTCATGACGACATCCCTGATGTTGAGAAAACCGGGTGTTTTTAAAGTGGGCGTTTGCGGGGGACCTGTCACCGACTGGCAATATTATGAGGTGATGTATGGAGAAAGATATATGGACACCCCGCAGGATAATCCTGAAGGTTACGACAATGCCAATGTACTGAATTATGTGGATAATTTGCAGGGTAAGTTACTCGTGATCCATGGTACAAGCGATCCGACAGTAGTCTGGCAACATAGTCTTTTGCTCGTGAAAGAGGCCATCAGCAAAGGAAAAATCATGGATTATTTTGTGTATCCCGGTCACGGTCACGGTGTCGGAGGCAAGGACCGGGTACATTTGAACAGATATATGGCTAATTATTTCATGGAAAATCTCTGAAACCTGCTCACCCCTGATCAATCCATTCTCGAAACAAATATTAAATTATGAATAGCATAAGTGACATTACTGCCGGTTGGACTAAAAAGGAATTCCTGGCTTTTTTACTCTTGCATGTGGCCAATGCAGACCTGGAACTGAGCCAGGAAGAATTGATGGCCATCGATGCACTGGTCGATGAAAAACAGTTCAAGACCATTCAAATGATCTGGTCAAAATGCAATGACATTGAATGTATCAATATCATCAAGGAATTGAGGAATAAATATTTTCCCGGGGATGATGGCAAGGAAGTCCTGATAGGCGAAATGACAAAACTTGCCGGATTGGATGAAAAGCTGAACATCAGTGAAGAGATCATGATCCTTTCACTTAAGAAATTGCTTTAATCCACCTTTACAAGCGCATGGCCTTCAGCAGGGCAAGATTTATTTATACTGCCTAAAAATTCCGTCATCGGGTCATTGAAATGGCGGTTAAGGGTCTGTATTTGATTAAGTTTGTGGACAACAATATCATGCAGGCATGAAAGACGACATTTCAATGAATCCCAACCCCATTGTTCAATACCTGAACAAGTATCCCGAGCAACTTACCAAAGATGATCTGGTAAGATATATTGAGGACAATGATATTGAGATGATCAATCTTCGCTACGCCGCCTGGGATGGAAGGTTGAAGACACTCAATTTTGTAATCAGCAATCGTGACCACCTGAATACGATTCTAACCGCTGGTGAACGGGTGGATGGCTCATCACTGTTTCCATTCATCGAAGCGGGTTCCAGTGATCTCTATGTCATACCGAGATATAAGACGGCTTTTGTCAATCCTTTTGCCCATGTACCGACGCTTGATATCCTATGTTCTTTCTACGACCGTGATGGGAATCCCATGGCAGGGTCACCAGAAAATATCCTGAAAAAAGCCCATGACGTATTCAGGAAAATTACGGGATACATTTATGAAACCATGGGAGAACTGGAATATTACATCATCAGTGAAGATGACGGCTTATTCAGGGCAGATGATCAGAGGGGATACCACGAATCCTCACCTTTCTCCAAATGGAACAACTTCAGGACCCACGCTATGAAGCTGATCGCTGAAGCGGGAGGAATGATAAAATACGGACACTCGGAGGTAGGCAATTTCACACATGAAGGGAAAGTATATGAGCAGAATGAGATCGAATTTCTGCCCACCAATGTGGAAGACTCCGCCGATCAACTTGTAAAGGCAAAATGGATCATCCGCACACTTGCCCACAAGTATGGTGTGACGGTTACTTTCGCACCAAAGATCACAGTGGGAAAGGCGGGCAGTGGACTGCATATCCACACCCGTATTATGAAGGAAGGGATAAACATGATGACCAGCAATGGCAAGCTCAGCGAAATAGCCCTGAAATCCATTGCCGGGTATATGGACCTGGCACCCTCGCTCACCGCTTTCGGGAACCTGAATCCTACTTCTTATTTTCGACTGGTACCGCATCAGGAGGCCCCCACAAATATTTGCTGGGGTGATCGTAACCGTTCTGTGCTGGTCAGGGTACCCCTGGGGTGGTCGACACCGTCCAATATGGCCCATTCGGTCAATCCGCAGGAAAGTGGAGGATATATTGATTTCTCGGACAAGCAAACCGTCGAGTTCCGTTGTCCCGATGGATCGGCGGATATTTACCTGCTGCTTGCCGGGCTGACAGTAGCTGCCAGGCATGGTTTTGAAATGCCGGATAGCCTGAAGGTAGCAGATGAGACTTACGTGGATGTCAATATTTTCGAAGCTCAACATGCAGACAAAAAGGCGAAACTTAACACGTTGCCGGCGTCCTGTGTGGAATCCGCTGCCAATTTGCTCAGGCAATTGTCAATTTATACACAACATGGCGTATTCCCTGAAAAGGTACTGATGTCACTGGCTGATTCACTGACAAGTCATAACGACAAGGGATTAATCGCACGGATTCAGCATGATAATGATAAGGTAATGGAACTGGTGAATAGGTTCTTTTACTGCGGATAATATTATTTTACCACTTTGTATCTCTTTTCCCCCCGGAATTACCTTTTACTCGATACACGAAGGATAATTACACCGATAACAAGATAGGGTTAGTAATATTTATTCCTCCAGAAAAGCGCTAGTGGCGCAAACCAGGCCTCCTTGTGTTTGAAATCACCCAGGATGATCCACATACTCAGCTGCCGGCCATAGATCAAAAATTGATCTGCAAAATTCAACCGGTAAGAAAAGAAAGCCATCAGCATAAAATTAACCACCCAGTATCGTCCCGTCCATGAAAAGATGGTGGCAACCATACTCTTGATCCAATAAGAAATGGGTTTGCCGCGTAATTTTTTGGAAGTACGTATAAGCTGGTTCGCAGATTTTCTGGCCCGCATGCGCCACCGCACCAGTATGGGGAAAAGGAATACCCAGGAAATGAATGACTTGAACATGTGCGGGTTAATGAACAGCGCATAGGCAAGGAAAAGGGTATAAACGAGGATGATCAAATAGCCGCCATAAAAGGCAAAAATGATCTCGTCAATCTTCACTGATTCGGGGGGAAAGATATTGCTACCGTAAATCGCATACACCACCGGCACCGAAAAAATAAAAAACAACTCATCCAAAAAAATGGCTGTCAGCACAACGGCCGTGCTTTTCCCAAGACTGGTGCCTTCCTTATGCAGAACCGCCCACTTCAGACGGTGATATGGCGGAGCTGAATTCCCACAGCATGATCACATTAAAAGCCTGTTTCCATGTCAACTTTCTGTCTGTCAGCACAATGATACGATACATATAGGCCAGGTCACGAACCGCCATGCAGACAAAAGCCAGCAAGATGTAATACACCGCTTTCCAGGTAAACTCGAGAAAGGAAAAAGTATCCTGATCAAATTTCCGGGCCAGCATGATCCCACTTACACCTAACCCTATTAAAACAGGCCACAAAATGCGGGTGGGTTTAAGGCTGTTGACTATCTTATCCAATGCACTGTTTTAAGAGGAACACAAAGGTATAAAACATCCCCTATTCAGTAGGTGTTAATAAAACATAATTGCGCCATTATGGCAGCGCTTTTGAAAGTGTTGCGTCATATTGGCATATAATTCCGTGTTTATTCGCCCTGGAACATAAATTGAAAGGGAATGGATAAATTATTAATCATAAAAATAAAAACCATGAACTTAGTAAAATTCAACAACCATCCGTTTTTTGCAGGAATTATTGACGAGTTCGACAGGAACATCAACCGTAACGGTAATTATAACTTTGGACAACCTGCAGTGAACATTATCGAAAAAGAGAAACAATTTACCATTGAAATGGCTGCCCCGGGTCTCAAAAAGGAAGATTTCAAAATCAACCTGGACAAGCAGATCCTTACCATTTCACGTGAAGTAAAGGAAGAAAATGAAGAAATGAAGCAGGAATATTCCCTGAGGGAATTTGGTTATCATCATTTCAGCCGTTCCTTCCGTCTTCCGAAATATATTCTGGCTGACAAGATCAAAGCGGATTACAAAGACGGTATCCTGAGGATCAGTCTCCCAAAGGATGAAAAAGTTGCGCTGACACGACAGATCAGTGTAAACTAAAAGTTACTCAACATATATTCATTGAAGTCCTGCCTGGTGGCGGGACTTTTTTGTATCACTACTGAAAGAGCAAAAGGCTCAGCGCCATCACGGCCATACCGACGATCAGTCCATAAATGGAAAGATGGTGTTCGCCATATTCTTCAGCGGCGGGAAGCAACTCATCCAGGGAAATGAATACCATGATACCAGCCACACCGGCAAACAATACCCCAAACACAACGGAAGACATAAAAGGCATCAGGATCAGAAAGCCGATCAATGCACCTACAGGTTCGGCGAGGCCGGAAAGAAATGACAACCAGAACGCCTTTTTCTTATTTCCTGTAGCATAATACACCGGTACCGAAACCGCTATCCCTTCCGGAATATTATGAATAGCGATGGCAACCGCAATGGCTATACCCAATGCCGGGTCTTCCATCGCGGCGGTGAAAGTAGCCAGTCCCTCAGGAAAATTATGAATGGCAATGGCCAGGGCAGTAAAGAGCCCCATCCGCATCAATTTGTTTGATTTGATCTTTTCTTGGTCTTCCATTTCTTCCACCAGGTGCATTTCATGAGGATTCTCCGCCGCGGGGATGAATTTATCAATTATGGCGATGAAAAGAATGCCGCCAAAAAATGAAGCTGTTGTAACCCAGTGACTGGCCACTTCATTGAGCTCGCGGGCAAGGGCATCATGGGCTTTGACAAAAATCTCAACAAAGGATACATAAATCATCACCCCCGCCGAAAAACCCAGAGCAAGGGAAAGGAACCCTGTATTGGTCTTTCGGGCAAAAAAGGCAATGGCACTCCCGATACCGGTGCTTAAGCCGGCAAACATCGTCAGTCCGAAAGCAAAACCAATGGTATTCCAATCCATGATTAAAAGTGATTAATCTTCAATTTGCTTCTTATCAGCATCCTCTTTGTACTTTCTGTAGGCTCTTCTCGTAGCTACTTTCTGAAGTTCCCTTTCAATGACAAGATCTGCCAGCAGATCAGCCTGCCGGTCGAGACTTCCTGCCTCCAGTGCTGTATTGAATTTCGATTCCGACACATCATGCCTGTACATCATTTGACACAGTTTTTCAAAGTTGTGCTCCAACATTTCGGAAATATACGATTTCAGGCGCGCATGAATTTCATCCCTTCCAAGGGTTTCATATTCGTTGGGCAGTGGTTCTCCGGCAGGTATAAGCGAATGGTCATTCAAAATAGTCCTGATTTGAAAATCAAATGTACTGATTTTGTTTACGGAAAAGTCATAATTTTGCAAGCCATGTTCATGACAATGAAAAGATATTTTCTACTGGGGTCCCTGCTGGTACTGACCTCAACCCATCTCTTCTCCCAGGCAAGGAATGCAACCGTCAAGGATCCTAAACTGAATAACCAGGAAGTGGCCATCGGCTACTGGGATACGGAAGGTATTCGCACAGGAATTTTCGGACTCTATTTCGGAAGCCAGTATGAACTTTATCAGCCTGTCGAGAAATATATCGAGAAAATGAAAGGCTCGATCAACAATGTAGATATTACGATTGTATTTGGTTCCTGGTGTGGTGACAGTCAGATCCAGGTGGGCAGGTTTTTCAAGGTGCTGGATGAAGCAGGGTTCAACGCAATGCACCTGAAGATCATCGGGGTCAACCGGGACAAGAATGCGCTCTCGGTGAATGTTGAACCCCTTGATATCGAAAGAATACCCACTTTCATTGTTTTTCAGGGTGGGAAGGAATTGGGGCGAATCGTTGAGTCACCAAAGAAATCCCTGGAAAAAGACCTCTCAAAGATCATCTCCAAAGCCCGTTAAGCCTTCTGTACTTTTCTTGATCAATGACTGAAAACCAATAGATGGCTTTTGACCGTATCTTTGTATCCATGCAAATCTTTGAAAAGATTAACGCCATCAGCAGCTACCTTTCAAGGCAAAAGAAAGCCGGCAAGACCATTGGTTTCGTACCGACCATGGGTGCCCTGCATCAGGGGCATCTGCAACTGATGCACCGTGCAAAAAAGGAAAATAAGCTGCTGGTCGTCAGTATCTTTGTCAACCCTATTCAGTTCAATAACCCGGAAGACCTCCAAAAATATCCAAGGGAGCTGGAACGAGATAAGGAATTGCTTCGCGAAGTTGGTTGCGACGTACTGTTTATACCGGAAGTAAAGGAAATGTATCCTGAAGGAGAAGTACTGGTCAAGTACGATTTTGGGGGACTAGACAAAGTAATGGAAGGTACATTCAGGAAAGGTCATTTCAACGGGGTGGCCGTTGTCGTGAGAAAATTATTTGAAATTACCATGCCTGACAGGTCCTATTTCGGAGAAAAGGATTTCCAGCAATTGGCCATTATCCAAAAACTGGCTGAAATAGAGCAACTCCCTGTGGAGATCGTTCCCTGTGCGATCGTCCGCGAACCTGACGGACTGGCCATGTCATCAAGGAATGAAAGGCTGACGGAAGAAGAAAGGAATATGGCCCCTTTCATCTACAATTGCCTTCAGGAAGCCAAAAAGAAAAAAGATACCCATAGCCCGATGGAGATTATTGAATGGGTAGTCAATCGTTTTGATGATCAGCCGGCTTTCAGGCTGGAATATTTTCAACTGGCCGATGATCACAATCTTCAGCCGGTAGAAAAATGGGATGAAGCGAAAGGTATCATTGCTTTCATTGCTGCGTGGCTGGGCAATGTCAGATTGATCGACAATTTGAGATTTATTTAATACTTTTGACGCAAATTTATTCAGGTCATGTTAATTGAAGTACTCAAATCCAAAATACACAGGGCAACCATTACGCAGGCCGACCTGAATTATATTGGCAGTATCACCATTGACGAAGACCTTATGGAAGCTGCCAACCTGATAGAAAATGAAAAGGTGGATGTACTGAACATTACCAATGGTGAACGCTTGACCACCTACGTCATTACCGGTGAGCGAGGTAGCGGAGATATCTCCCTGAACGGGGCTGCAGCAAGGAAAGTAGCCGTCGGTGACCTGGTGATCATTGCCTCCTATGCTGCCATGGATTTTGATGAAGCCAAATCCTTCAAGCCCGTTATTATTTTCCCGGGCGAAAACAACAGCATTACATAATTAGTTACAGCATGTCATGGGGAAGAAAAAAATTGTCTCCGCTGTTCAGTATGTTTTCTTTTTGGCCATTGGAGTCCTCTTGCTTTGGCTTGGTTTTCGCAAATTAGATATTGCCGAAGTATGGAATGATATTCGACAGGCAGATTACCTCTGGCTTGTCATTGCGCTGGTATTTGCTGTGATTTCACATATTTTCAGGTCTTTACGCTGGAATCTGCTGATCAACTCACTGGGATATCACACCAGGCTGTCCTCTACTTTTTATTCCGTGATGGTGGGCTATCTCGCCAATACTGCAGTACCCAGGATGGGTGAGTTTGCCCGTTGCGGGGTATTATCACGGAAAGAAAAAATTCCTTTCAACACCCTCTTCGGAACGGTTATCTCTGAAAGATTTTTTGATCTTTTTGTCCTCGCCTTTATTCTGATCATGGTAACGGTTTTGCAGATCAACCTGGTAGGCAGCTTTATCCATCGCATATTCAACCCTTACCTGGAGAAAGCTTTCTCAAACATAACATCCATCATCCTGCTGGTCATCACCATTCTTTTTCTCATCGCAGGATTTGTCTGGCTGGCCATCCGGATAAAAGAAAGGATGAAAAGTTTCTCTTTTTACAAGCGTACAAAGGATTTTATCATGGGACTGATCAACGGGATCAAAACAATTTTCCGAATGCAGCAGAAGTGGCTTTTTCTGGCATACACCTTTGGCATCTGGTTGTGTTACATCATTATGGTATACCTCCCCTTTAAAATGCTGGCTGAAACCAATTCGCTGGATTTTACAGATGGGACAACAGTCATGGCACTTGGCAGTCTCGGCATTGTAGCGCCCGTTCCCGGCGGCATTGGTGCCTATCATTATATAACAAAGGTCATACTGACGGAGCTTTACGCAGTGGAAGCGAATGCAGCCATGTCTTATGCCACCATCGTTCATGCCGGCCAGACCCTGCTAAACGTATTGCTCGGAGCAATTTCTTATCTATTAATTGGAATTAATTCCCGAAAACAAAGTTCTCTCAATGGAATACCTGGAAATCATTAAAGCTAAAATCTTCGATTGGGAAACATTGCCAAATATACTGGCCGTCTGGAGGTTTCAAAACAAAAAGGTGGTTTTTACCAATGGATGTTTTGATATCCTGCATCTGGGACATATCGACTATCTGAGTAAAGCCAGGGGGTTGGGCGATATTCTGGTTGTTGGGGTTAATACCGATGAATCCGTAAATAGGCTCAAAGGAAACAACAGGCCCATTACCGGGGAGACCTCACGATCACTGATCATGGCGTCATTACATTTTGTGGATGCCGTAATACTCTTTGATCAGGATACTCCTTATGATTTGATCAAACTGGTGCAACCGGATATACTGGCGAAGGGAAAGGATTACAAGGCAGAAGAGGTAGTGGGTTATGATATTGTAACAAGAAAAGGAGGGGAAGTGATCACGCTTGATCTACTTGAAGGGTTCTCAACCTCAGCAATCGAGCAAAAGATAAGAACTTCACAGTGATATTCCGCCTCTGTTTATTGTCTTATTTGTGAATGTTAACATATACTGATGGCCAAAACCAAAACGACTTTCTTTTGTCAAAATTGCGGAAACCAGTCCAGTAAATGGCTGGGAAAGTGTCCAGCATGCGGTGAGTGGAACACCTATGTCGAAGAAATCATCAGCAGAACACCGGCAGGAAAAGAGAAGTATGGTTTTGAAAGTGGAGACAACCTGCCCAAACCCGTTCAGGAGATAAGCGCTGAGAAAGAAGACAGGTTGGACACGCGATCAGCCGAACTCAACAGGGTGCTGGGCGGCGGCTTAGTCAGGGGTTCCATCAGCCTGATCGGAGGGGAACCTGGTATTGGTAAATCCACCTTGCTCCTTCAGATGGCGCTCAACATGAAAGGTTCACGCATTCTCTATGTTTCAGGGGAAGAAAGTAAGCGGCAATTGAAAATGAGGGCTGACAGGCTGGGCCTCGGCAATGCGGAATGCTTTATACTGAATGAAACCCATACCGCTGAAATCTTCAGGCATATTGGTGAGGTGCAACCCGATCTGGTTATAATCGATTCCATCCAGACTTTATACACAGAAAATATTGAGTCCACAGCTGGTAGTATTTCACAGATCAGGGAATCCGCTGGAGAACTGCAGCGCTTTGCCAAAACAACCCATATCCCAGTCTTGCTTATTGGTCATATAACCAAAGATGGAAGCCTCGCCGGACCGAAGCTGCTGGAACATATGGTAGATACGGTCATTCAGTTTGAAGGAGACCGTCATTATGGGTTTAGGATACTGCGGGCTATGAAAAACCGCTTTGGTTCCACCTCGGAGCTGGGAATTTTCGAAATGCAATCTGGCGGTTTGAGGGAAGTGTCAAACCCGAGTGAAATCCTGCTATCCCAACGGGAAGAAGAAGTCAGCGGGACAGCGATTGCCGCCATGATCGTAGGGCAGCGGCCGAAGCTGATAGAAACGCAGGCACTGGTCGGTACAGCAGCCTATGGCACCCCGCAACGATCGTCTACAGGTTTTGACCTGCGCCGGCTCAATATGCTGCTGGCCGTATTGGAAAAAAGAAGCGGCTTCAGGCTGAGCGCAAAGGATGTTTTCCTGAATATCGCCGGAGGTATACGCGTGGATGACCCGGCAACAGACCTGGCCGTAATAGCGGCCATACTTTCCTCGGCAGAAGATACAGCCATCAGTAGCGGGATCTGCTTTGCGGGTGAGGTGGGCCTTTCCGGTGAAATACGATCCGTTTCCCGCGTGGAGAACAGGATATCCGAAGCCGAAAAACTGGGCTTTGGGAAAATTATGATCTCGAAATATAACCTGAAAGGCATTGATACGCAAAAATCACGGATAGAGATTATCCCGGTTTCCAGGGTAATTGATGTAACCAGAATATTGCTCTGACCCGGTCAGACAAAAATACCGGCCGCACTTCTTTTGCCCTTGAAAAGGCGTTCAGCCAGAAGCAAGGCCCCTATCGCCAGGACTATCCCTGCGAAAGGCCCCCGGAAAGGAAAGGCGACATCTTCCAATTGCAGGAACCCATTGGCAAGCATATGAAAAGGTGAAAACAGTTCACCGGCCATGGCTGCAAAATAGGTAATGAAATTCATCAGAAAACCAGGGTTTGTAAAATAAATGATTACAGAAACGATCCCGGTAGCCAGCAGCCATAAACTGACAATCCATACAGGTGCATAATGTGGCCTGGGGATATCCTGTTCACTTTTTATAGCTTGCATAACCCTGGCTGTAAAATCTTCCGGAGCCTTTTGCAAGTGTTCTTCCTTCAAGAGTTCCCTGATCAATAGATCATCCTTATCCATAATTTTTCTCTTTTAGATCAATATCATTGCTGCTCGCGTACTGCTTTCCATAAGCGCCCTGAGTTTGCCTCGGAGGCGATGAAGCTTAACTTTCGTATTCGACCGGCTTAATCCTGTGACTTCAGTAATTTCTTCAACGGACTTTTCCTCAAAATAATAAAGAGTAATGAGCAGCAATTCATCCGGTTGCAGTTGTTTCATTGCCTTATTAAGACTTTTCTTTCTTTTTTCCAGCAACTCACGCTCATCCTCATCGACAGGTTGGTATTTTGATACACGTTGAATCTGCTCCTCATCGGCCAGGATATATTTCTTCTTTTTCCTGCTTTCAGAGATCGCCGTATTGTATGCAATACGATACAACCAGGATGAAAACGAGGCTTCTCTGCGGAATTTTTTCAAAGACTTAAATACCTTCACAAAAACATCCAGTGCCAGTTCCTCCGCCGTCTCCTTTTGACGTACAATCCCCATGATAAGGGAGAATACGCGGTCTTTATACCTGTCAACCAGTTGCGCATAGGCCTGACGATCTCCCTCCAGCACCCGGGCGATGATGTTATCGTCGGTTTCGTTCATCCAGAGTTTTGACGCAGGAATCTTCCTCCGGTTACAAGAATTGGAAGCTCCTGCTCAACAAACAAAGATATCCGGCTTTTTCATATACATTTGCCGGAATGATCAATATCTGCCGAAATATTTGCCTGTTACTGTTCCTTTTTGGGATCACTTCTCAAGCCATATCACAATTTGAAGTGTATTTTCATGATAAAACCATGCGGCTGGATTATCATCATTCCGGCAATTTCTCGGAAGACAGGATCACCTTTGACAGGATTCTCGAGGAACCTTTTTGGGGCGGATCACACCTTAACCTTGTCGACACCTTCGGTTACGGCAAATATTACCTGGAGGTCATTGCACAGGTCAATGATTCGCTGATCTATTCGCACGGTTATTCTACACTCTTGGGGGAATGGCAAACGACCCCTGAGGCACGCCAGAATTGGAGAACATTCCGTGAATCCGTGGTCTTTCCCTATCCGAAGGATTCTGTAAAAGTCAAATTATACACACGCAACTTTGATGGACAATTTGAACTGAGATTCGAGATGGTGGTCGATCCCGCAGATCCTTATATCGTGAAAGAGAGACGACTTGTTTATCCTTACTTTGAAGTACTGAACCAGGGTGATCCGTCCGAAAAACTGGATATCGTCATCCTGCCGGAAGGATACACGGAAGGGGAAATGGGGAAATTTATTGAAGACTGTGATACATTTAAGAATGCCATACTCTCCTTTTCTCCTTTTAAAGAACAGGCCGGGCAAATCAACTTCTGGGGTATCCTTGCCCCTTCTGCCGAAAGCGGAACCGATATCCCGCCCGACAGCATCTGGGAAAAGACGATCTTAAACACAAGCTTTTACACTTTTAAAAGTGAGCGTTATCTGATGACACGTGATTTTACAAGTGTCAGGGACCTGGCATCCAATGCTCCCTACGACCAGATCTTTATCCTGGTGAATACTGATAAATACGGTGGTGGCGGCATTTACAACTACTATAATGTCAGTGTGATGCAAAATGGACAATCCGGCCGGATCATCATCCACGAATTCGGGCATGGTTTAGCTTCACTGGCTGATGAATACTATACTTCTTCAACCGGGTACGATGTTTATTATAACCTGGAAATTGAACCTTATGAGGCAAACATAACTACCCTGGTGGATTTTGACAGTAAATGGAAAGCCATGATCGATAAGGATACACCTATTCCTACACCTGATAAAGAAAAGTATTTCAATAAAGTAGGGGTATTTGAAGGTGGGGGTTATGTTGAGAAAGGAATTTACCGTCCCATGCACGATTGCCTGATGAAATCCTTTGCGGGCGACGTATTCTGCCCGGTTTGCAAGTCGACCTTGCAGCAAATGATCCGGTTCTATTCTGAATAAACAGTACCTGAAAGGCAAAGCGCAAATTTCATCATTTAGCAACTATTTAGAACCATTTTCGTACGAATTGGTACGTTTTATGCATATCATGCTTACTATTCATAAAATAACTGAGTAAACACACCCATCATGAAGATCAAACAGGATATCGCGGTCAGCGATTCAGGTTTTGTTTTCAATCCCGCCACCGGAGAATCATTTTCAATAAATCCGATAGGTAAGGAGATCCTGAACCTGACGAGAGAGAACAAGTCAAAAGAAGAGATCATATCGATCCTCATCGCTAAATATCAGACCGATGCGGATACTGCAGAAAAAGACATGCAGGATTTTATTGAAATGTTGAAAATGTATTCCCTGACCGTTGACGATGAATAAACCAACCTACACCATTGCTGTCACCGGACTGAATGCCATCGACAGTCCCGGTCCCGGAGTACCTGTAATTCGCGCTTTACGGGAGGCCACATCTTTTAACACACGCATCATTGGCCTGGCTTACGAAACGCTTGAACCGGGCATTTATATGCATCATATCGTGGATAAAACCTATCGGATTCCCTATCCTTCCGGTGGAACCGATTTCCTGATGGAGCGCATCATGCAAATTCATCAGAAAGAAAAACTGGATGTCATTATCCCGAATTTTGACGCTGAAATATTTTCTTTCATCCGCATTGAGCCCGATTTGAATGCTTGCGGCATCCACCTGTTTATGCCCACTTTGAAGCAGTTTGAGGAACGCCACAAGGTAAACCTGCCGAAATTTGGCAAACAATATGATATTCAGGTGCCCGAGAGCCAATCGATTCATACGGTATCCGATATTGAAGAAGTCATGGAAGATTTCGATTGGCCTGTACTGGTCAAGGGAAAATTTTATGATGCCACCATCGCTTACAATACCCAACAAGCGACAGATGCATTTCGAAAGATTTCAGGAAAATGGGGCCTCCCGATCATCTTACAGGAACATATTGCAGGAACCGAATACAATGTAACCGGTTTGGGGGACGGTAAGGGCAATACCATTGCCGCAGTGCCCATGCGCAAGCAATATATCACAGACAAGGGAAAAGCCTGGGGTGGTATTACCATAACCGACCACAAACTGCTCGAGTTGACCGACCATTTTATCAGGCAGACAAAATGGCGCGGAACTTTTGAACTTGAACTAATGAAAACCAGGAAAGAAGAATTTTATATGCTGGAGATCAATCCGCGCATTCCTGCCTGGATATACCTGGCAATAGGAGCTGGCCAAAACATTCCTGAAGCATTGGTTAAGCTTGCACTCGGCCAGCAGGTAAGTCCTTTTACCTCTTATCACCCGGGCAAGATGTTCATCAGGTATTCCTGGGATATGATCGTTGACCTGGCGGAATTTCAGCGGATTTCAACTGACGGGGAATTATGATGCCGGCAGGAAAGTAAGCTGATTAATAAACAAGCAAACAACTGTAACATGGAAAAACAAAGATACGAGCGTCCGATGATCAAAAAGCTGGAAAGCAACATGCCGGATAAGTTCGGTATGCGGACCCAACAAAAACCCATGACACATATTGACGGAATAGCCGTCAGAAGTTTGACCGGGGACTATGGTTCTCCCTTATTCGTTATTTCAGAGCAAAAGATCAGGGAGAACGTGCGAAAGGCAAAAAAGGCTTTTGAAACAAGGTATCCCCGTGTGCAATTTGCATGGTCCTATAAAACCAATTACCTTGATGCTGTCTGTCGTGTCTTTCACCAGGAGGGTTCCTGGGCAGAGGTCGTGTCCGATTTTGAATATGACAAGGCATTGACCAACGGGGTGGATGGAAGCCGGATCATTTTTAACGGCCCGGATAAAACCATGGAAAGCCTGGAGAAAGCGATTCAAAACAACTCCCTGATCCATATCGATCACCTGGAAGAATTTTACAGCATCAGGGAAGCAGCACCCAGAACTGGCAAAAAAGCGAAAGTCGCCATACGGGTCAATATGGATACAGGGGTGTATCCCATGTGGGACAGGTTTGGCTTTAATTATGAGAATGGACAGGCATGGAATGTGCTCAACAAGATCATGCGCAGTGATGAAATGGAATTGATCGGACTGCATACCCACATAGGCACCTTCATGCTCTCAGCCAATGCTTACCAGGTAGCGGCGGCCAAGCTCGCTGACCTGGCTTACGGGATATTTAAGAAATATGACCATGAGATTGAATACATTGACATGGGAGGTGGGTTTGCTTCCACCAACAATCTGAAGGGAAGCTACCTGCCGGGGAAAGACAGTAATCCTACCATGGATGAATATGCCGAGGCGATCTCAACCGCATTGCTGAACAGCAACTTTCCCAGTGACCGCTTGCCCCTGCTCATCCTGGAAACCGGCAGGGCACTGATCGATGATGCTGCCCATCTGCTTGCCACAGTGATCGCCAACAAAAGATTGTCAGACGGCAGAAGGACCACTATCCTGGATGTCGGTGTGAATATCCTTTTTACCTCTTTCTGGTATGATCACATTATCTCCCCTGCCCAGCCTTTCACTCACTACAACGAAGATACGGTGGTGTATGGCCCCCTTTGTATGAATATTGACGTGCTGCGGGAAAATGTCAGCCTTCCTTTATTGAATAAAGGGGATCAGGTCGTCATTCAAAATGTCGGAGCCTACAATATGACCCAGTGGATGCAGTTTATTACCCTGCGGCCAAGGATCGTCATGATCGACACCCAGGGTAAGGTACACATCATACGGGAACGGGAAAATCTTGATCGGTTAAGGGAATTTGAGTATTTTCCTGATCACCTCAGGACATTTGAACTTTAGCTGATTGGCACGCTTCGATGACATAATCTCCGATAACCGTTCGGGATCCGGTTCCATCCTGAAAAATTGCCAGCAAGCACTACTTCATCTCGCAAGAGAGAAGGAACCAGTCTCTGCAGATTTTGTATTTAAAAAAATGGATGCCCTGCTGCAAAACTTTCCGTATTTCGGTTTATTGTACCATTTCCATGAAGCATTGAAAACTCATTTCTCGGAGGAGAGACTGACATCCCAAAATCTGGTGGAATTTATCTCTTCCTACGAAAGACAATGGAAATCTGCCCAGGATGAGTCCAGTAGACATGTTATTGAAAAAGTAGATTTTGAGGCTAAAAGGGTACTGCTGCACAGCAATTCATCTGCCCTGCAGAATTTATTTGGCCAAGTCCGGGATAAAGCCCCGCATTGCGAGCTTTTTCAGACTTTTTCGTCCCCCGCAGGAGAAGGGCAAAATCAGGCAGAGGCTTTGTCCAAGCTGGGTTTCCGGGTCACGATGATTCATGAGGATGCCATAGGAAAATTCATAGACAACATTGATTTTGGCCTGTTCGGTTCCGACCTGCTCCTGGACGATGCTTTCATCAACAAAACAGGCACCTTTCCCTTAGCACTCATGCTTAACCATTTCCATAAGCCGGTATATGTGATAACAGAGCGAAGGAAGGTCAGATCGACCGGGGCATCAGACATCGTCGATAAAATTACCAACGAGACACCCAAACCCTTCCGGGAAATTTATCAGGGTAAACTCCAGGAAATAGATGCTGTTAATCATTATTTTGAATTGATCCCCTTGTCATTGGTTAATGAAGTATTTTTGGATTAAGCCTGATGGAAAACAAAACACCACATAAGGTGAAAAATACCCTGAATGGGATCCTGAACAGTTATGGACAGGTTTTCTTTTCCAAGAATATTGTCCTTGCCATTATTTTGATGGTCATTTCATTTTTTGATCTATATGCGGGGATTGCAGGACTGCTGGCGGTTTTCATCAGCAACAACTTTGCATCACTGATCGGGCTGAACAGGGAAAAAATATCAGAAGGACTATATGGTTTTAACAGTCTGCTGGTTGGCTTGGGCATCGGTATCTACTACCAGCCGGGTGTCGAATTCTACATCATCCTCGTTTTTATTACGCTGCTTACACTATTTACAACCGTTTTGCTGGAAGGGGTGTTTTGGAAGTATGGCCTGCCGTTCCTGAGTATACCCTTCCTGGTTGGCATCTGGGTGGTATTGATCGCTGCCAAGGGATATTCAGCGCTGGATATCAGTGAAAGGGGAATCTACCAACTGAATGATATGTATACCCTGGGCGGGATGACCATGGTCAGGCTTTACGAATGGTTCAACAACCTCAGCATTCCCGCTTCATTACGCATTTATTTCAAATCCTTAAGTGCCATCTTTTTCCAGTATCATATGTTTGCCGGGCTGCTCATTGCACTGGGGCTCCTCATCTATTCAAGGATCGCTTTCCTGATGTCGCTCATTGGTTTTTTTACTGCATACTATTTCTATTTTTTCATCGGGGCAGATATTTCCGAATTGAGCTACAGCTATATCGGGTTCAATTATATCCTTACAGCCATTGCCGTTGGAGGATTTTTTATCGTGCCATCACGGCAGTCGGTTTTATGGGTTATTCTGCTGACACCCCTGGTATCATTGATATTGAGCAGTACAGCCTACATTTTTTCCATTTTTAACCTTTCGGTCTTCTCGCTTCCATTCAATATTGTGGTCATTATGTTCCTGTATGTATTGAAACTGCGTGAACGGAATAAAGACAAACCCGCCAGCGTTACGATTCAGAAATACAGTCCGGAAATGCATGTCTATGCATACAATAGTTACCATCGTCGTTTTGGAAACCTGCCGTGGTTCGATGTGCAACTTCCTTTCTTCGGAGAATGGATGGTAACGCAAGCCCACCGGGGAGAACATACCCATAAGGATGAATGGCAGCATGCCTGGGATTTTGAAATTGCGGACGAAGAAGGGAAGGTTTATTCCGGTTCCGGAAATCAGCTTTCTGATTACTACAGTTATAACAAACCTGTTAGTGCGCCTTTGGATGGCGAAGTGGTAGCCGTGGAGGATGGTGTGGATGACAACCGGGTAGGGGAAATGAACCTGGTGAAGAACTGGGGAAATTCAGTGGTGATCAAACACGATGATAAATTCTTTTCACAGGTCAGTCACCTGAAGGCAGATTCCATAAAAGTTCATGTCGGTCAAAATGTAAAACAAGGCGAAGTGGTCGGACATTGCGGCAATTCCGGTCGATCTCCTATCCCCCATATCCATTTTCAGCTACAGGAAAATCCATCCATTGGATCAAAGACACTGGATTACCCCATCTCATCCTACCTGGTCAATAACAATGGGAAATATAGATTCGAAACGGCAGGCGTTCCCCGATTGAGGCAGGTTGTTTCAAATTTTGCCGCCCAGAAGATAATTGCCCGGGCATTTCGTTTCATACCAGGTGATATTATTGATTTTGAGGTAGATCAACCAGGCGGAAGCAGGATGATCAGATGGGTTGTGGAATCCGACATCCATAACAATACCAGCCTGAAATGCGAGCAAACCGGAGCCGTCGCCTGGTTTAAGAATACCGGCCATGTCTTTTATTTTACCCATTATGAAGGCCGGAAATTCACCTTGCTTTACTACTTTTTTCTTTCTTCCTACAAGGTAGTGAGTTCAGATTATCCGGGCCTGCACATCAAAGATGAGTACCCGCTTTTTGTCTATCCCTCCCGATCTGCCTTGTTGCTTCAGGATATTTGTATTCCCTTTTTTAAATTCCTGACGGCTCAATATTCCATGCATATAGAAAAGGACAACTCAGGTAAGCATTTTTCACTTTTATCACAAGCTTCATTCGGGAACAGCCGCAGGACGATGCAATTCAGGATCGATATAAGCGATAAGGGGATTTCAAAAATCAGTATCCATGATGCCGGACAGGCTATTCTGGCCCAGCGTAAAATACCGGATTTATGATGGGTATACGCTGGAAGATCCTCGGCTTTTTTCTTCTGATACTCCCGGAGGTATTAATCGGGGAAGAAGAGGTAACCTATAAGTATGTTGATTCGCTGACCTATCATTTTTACCAGGAACAGCAATGGGATTCATTGATCATGGTGGGGAAACTGGCGTTAAGCCATCAGATTGACTACTATTACCTCAGGGTAAGGATGGGGATAGCTGAATTTCGTCGTGAAAGATATATTCCGGCGCACCATCACTTTGAAAAAGCGCTGCAGTTTGACTCCTACAGTCAGACGGCAAAAAGCTACCGGTACTATTCCCTGATAAATGCTGCAAAACGAAAACAGGCATTCCGGCTTAGCCGGGGGTTTACCGATGCTGAGAAGAAAAAGGAAGACATCAGGTTACCTCTTGTTGACCACCTCTTACTGCTGGGTGGATATTCCTTCGCCAACAATGAAAATCGCAATGGCCAGCAGACCCTGGTTGAACCTGATCATCCATTAGGTAAACAACTCCTGATGGGTAATATGATGCTCGGTTCGGCAGGATTCGCATTCAATTTATCCCCCAGCGCCAGTTTGCAGTTGAATTTTACATCAGAACGTGTCTACAAAATCGATCGTTTTCAATATTTCCTGAGATCTCACTCCAGGGAAAAACGGGTGATTGGCCAGAATGGTAGTTATATAAATGACTTTAAGGAAATCCCCCTCCTGGATGAAAGCACTTTCAGCAGCTTGATCCATCAATCTGAATTGTACCTGCACCCTTCCATTCAACTTGATCATGGACTGGCATTCGGATTGTTTGCCAATCTTCTATTTATTAATCTCAACCAGTATGCCGGAAGATTAGTGCCGGTATTCAGGGAAGATACAGCCAGGTATAATGCATTTACGGGTGAATATACTAAAATCATTCTTGAAGAATCACAATTCAATGCTTCGCAATCGGATACTTCGTTCTTCAATTTTCTGACCGGTTTGTATGTATCCAGGGATTACGGTTATGTATCTTTCGAACTATCGGGCTCCTACGCCAAATTATATAATATCGAACAGTGGCAGGCAGATGTTTTACTTACTTATTTTCCACTGGGCAACCTGAATTTCTATGGAACAACCGGGCTGGCTTACTACCAAACAGCGGGTACAACCAACCTGGAATCCCCTTCGCGTTTGTTATTCCATCAGATCTTAGGGGTGAGGCTTTGGAAACCCATCTGGCTGGAAGGAGAGTTCCGAACGGGAAACCTAAACAACACACATATCCGCAGGGGGCTGGTGGTATTTAATTTACCGGATGACATCAATTACATTGGCGGATTGAAAATATCCTTTTATGCAGGAGATCACCTGAGCCTATTTTTCAGGTATGATTATGCCCACAAAACAGGTTATTACATAAATAGCGATCCCATGGAGGAAGCAAACCAACAAGTTTATACATTTGATTATCAAACCCAGAACATCATAGGAGGATTACAATGGACTTTTTAAGAAAAATCATTTTCATACTTATTCTGTTTACAGGATGGAGTGCCACAGCTCAACAGGAGGAAACTTTCGATATTTTCGAAAGATCTTACCTGCTGGAAAATGAAGGGGAATACACCAAAGCCATCCAGGCGTTAAAAACCATATATGACGAGGATTCCTACGAGGTCAATTTACGCCTCGGTTGGTTACATTATCTGTCCGGATTATTCAGCGAAGCAGTTCCCTATTACCAGAGATGTATCACCCTAAGGCCCTTGTCAATTGAAGCAAGACTGGGAATTGCCCTGCCTGTTGCATCCATGGGCAACTGGTCCCAGGTGGAAAAATATTACCGTGAAATACTTGAAATGGATCCTGAAAATTCATGGGTCAATTACCGGATGGCACTTCTCTATTATGGAAGAGAGGACTATCAAACCGCTTATAATATATTGAGAAGGTTGTCAACCATTACCCATTTGATTATGATTCCGTGGTACTGATGGCATGGATCAATTACAGGATGGGGAAAACCCGCGAGGCAAGGGTACTTTTTACAAAATCTTTGCTGATGAGACCCGGAGACGAAAGTGCCACAAAAGGGCTCGAACTATTAGGTACTAATTAACGTACGGAACTTCCGGGAGGTTTGACTATCCTGGAGTTATTTGTTTTCTTCAGCAAACCATTCTGCATAAGAGGTTTCCGTTTCCCTTAACAATAAATATTTTAACTCAAGGCCAGCTGGGAGTCTTGAGCTGATCCTTTCCGCAAAATCGATGATCATCATCTCACTGGTGGGCTGATAATCTACCAGTATGATCTTTTCAAAGCTGGATTTCATCTCCTCCAGCAGTTCATCAGGCATTTTACTGTTAAGTAACAAAGCGTGGTCAAATTCATTGATCACCGTTTCACGGACAATTTTTTTAAGGTCGCCAAAATCCATCACCATGCCCAGCTTGGTTTGGGATTCATCCCTGATGGGTGTGCCCGCAATGGTGACCGTCAAACCATACGAATGGCCATGAATATTCCGGCAGGGGCCATCGTATCCCATCAGGGCATGTGCCATCTCAAATTTAAATTCCTTCGATATTCTTATCACTGGCTTTTTTTCCATGCTTGTTCAATATTTTACGATTCTATGGTATTCCGGTTGATGACCGGACGGATCTATGATCATGAGCAAATAAAGACCTGCTGAAAGTTTCTTCAGGTCGATGAACATCTCCTGATCCGTGATAGAGCCCTGTCCAGACAGGGTACCCTTGCTGTGGTAAAGATAATAATCGGCAGCTTGTTGTTGGATATTGCGGATGTGCAATCCTGATGTAAAAGGATTGGGATAGATGATGAAACGATTGGCGGATGATTCCATGATTTTCGTCGGATCTCCCCAGATTTTCCCTACAAAATCAGGATGATCAATAAATGGATTCCTGTTTCCCTGGTAGCCATAAACCACCTCATTCCGGTTTTTTTCAAAATCACCGGGAGGATCTTCGATGTGCCATGCCATCAGCTCTCTCCTCCCATATATCTTGTCGCCATGTAAAAGATCATCCTGGCGACATCGCCTTTGACTTCATCCCTGGGTTCAAATGAATCTCCGTCCACACGGCAACCCGGACAGCCGGGAACGGGATCTCCCCCATTGTCAAAATCAAGGTTGGCCCGTATTCCGTTGACCTGGACATCAGCCGGTCTCACATGATGGGCATCAGTACCTTCCGGAGGTTCGTTATCAAATCCGCCATGCGATTTAGCCCAGGTATGCTCCCTGTTCCACTCTCCTGTTCCTCCGCCAAAATCATCCTTATCCCGCGAAATTCCGGAATAGAGAAGGATAATATGGTCAGGATCATCAGGATCTTCATCCGTCTCTTTCAAGATAAAATCCCTCAGGTCATCATAGGAAAAGGGCGTATGGTCATCGATAATATCGTGGAGGGCTTCTCTGAGTTCCTGACCTGTCAGTCCTTCCGTCCCATCATAATAACCCTCCGGCTGTCCATGGATATAATGGAAAAATGTCAGTATCGCGGATAAAAGTATGAGTCGTCTCATGTCCGGTTATTATTGATAAAAGCCAAGATAAACAGATGTAAACAACATCCATATACCACTCAGGAAGAACAGCAGAGAGGAAAGTGAAAGGCTCGTCTTTCCGGGTTTCATCATCGCGCCAGCGCCGATCATGATCAATGTGGAGATGGTAAGGATCATGGAGAGCCATTGACGTTCAAAAGGCAAATAGGTAAGCAGCATGGCAGCCAGGAAGGTATTGATAGCTTGTGCCAGAGAAGCAAGGATGACAGGCAGGGTGCTGCTGAGGTCGAAAGTCCTTTCCCCACGCCTGACCCTGAATGAATCGATGATCAACCGGATACTCACGAGAGAGAAACCAATGAAAAGCACAATGCCTTTAAAGTCATCCATCATATGCATGAACCGGCTGCCCTACCTGTCCCGTGAGCAGCAAAAGTGCATACCAGATGGTCTGGCTAAAACCTTCTTCCCTGCGTAAACCCAAGGCTACCGGAAATATCTGTACCGAGAGACAAATGATAACAATAATGATTACCCAATGAAGCATCCTGCAGATTTAAAGCTTAAAAGTACGAAAGTTTGAGCCGGTCGGTATCAGGCACAGCGGCAGATATTTGTCAGCTAAACTTCGATCAGCTTCACGATTTTCACAAGCCATTCTTTATCCACCTCGTCAAAGGCATCGAAATCTTCACTATCGACGTCAAGGACACCTGTTACTTCCTGTTTCTCATTAAGGAGGGGAACCACAATCTCTGATTTTGATCTGCTGTCACAGGCAATGTGCCCGGGAAATTCATCAACATTCCCCACGATAACCGTTTCCCGTGAATTTATCCCTGCCCAACAGACCCCTGTGTCCTTTTCCAGGTCGATACAGGCGAGCGGGCCCTGGTATGCGGCTACCTGTAACCGTCCCTTTTGCAAAAGATAGAAACCGGTCCAGAAAAAATACTCCATCTTATGATGGAGCACTGCACAGATGGTGGCCATGGATGACAACGGATTATTACTGCTTTTTTCGATCAGATCCTTGATCTGTTGGTACAGTCTGCTGTATCTTGCTGCTTTTTTCTTCTTTTCCATGCTTGCTCTCCTCAGACCTTCACTTTTTCAGATACGCCAACCCTTTCCAGTTCCACAGTGAAATGACGAAGAATGGGGGCTTCTTTTTTGATTTTGAATCCATGTTTGATAAGGTCCCTCCTGCTGTAGACATTGGCGAGAGCGGCGACAACATAATTCATGTGGTTGTTGGTATAAACGCGCCTGGGTATGGTCAGACGCAGGAATTCAAGATCAGGATAACGATTCCTGCGTGTTTCGGGATCACGATCGGCAAGTAGTGTACCTATCTCCACTCCCCTGACCCCACTTTCAAGATAAAGCTCAATGGCAAGGGTTTGGGCGATGAATTCTTCCCTGGGAACATGGGGTAGGAATTTCTTGGCATCCACAAAAATAGCGTGACCGCCGGAAGGTTTTTGCACTGGGATATTAAATTCTTTCAGTTTATCACCGAGATAGGCTACCTGATTGATCCTGCTTTCCAGGAAATGAAAATCGGTTCCTTCGTAAAGACCCTGCGCAAGGGCATTCATGTCCCTTCCAGACATTCCACCATAGGAAATGTAACCTTCGAAAAGGATATTGAACATGCTGGCCTTCTCATGCAATATGTGGCTATTCATGGCCAGAAATCCGCCCATATTTACAATGGCGTCCTTTTTGCTGCTCATGGTCATGCAATCCGCATAACTGAACATTTCTCTTGCTATTTCCCGGATTGTACTCTCTTTGTATCCCTCTTCCCGGGTTTTAATGAAATAGGCATTCTCAGCAAATCGCGCAGAATCCATAATGACAGGAATGCCATATTTACCTGCCAGGCTTTTGACTGCCCTGATGTTTTCCAGGGAAACGGGTTGTCCTCCCGCCGAATTACAGGTAACTGTGATGACAATCGCAGGTATTTTTTCAACAGGATATTGCCGGAATACATTTTCCAATTTATCAAGATCGATATTTCCTTTAAAGGGGTATTCCGATTCCGTATCGTAAGCCTCAGCAACCGTACAATCTATGGCTCTGGCTTTTCTGAATTCGATGTGTCCCTTTGTTGTGTCAAAATGAGCGTTACCGGGCACAACATCCCCTTCTTTGATCATGGCTGAAAAGAGTACATTTTCGGCAGCCCTGCCCTGGTGGGTAGGAAGAAAATAGGGGAATCCTGTAATTTCCCTCACGGCATTCTTCAATTTGTAGAATGAGGAGGAGCCCGCATAACTTTCATCACCGAGCATGAGTTCTGACCATTGAAGATCACTCATGGCGCCGGTACCGGAATCTGTCAGCAGGTCAATATAGACCTGGTCACTTCTCAGGTTAAAAAGATTATACCTTGCTTTCTCCAGCCATTTTTCGCGTTCTTCCCTGCTGCTGCGTCTGATGGTCTCCACCATCTTAATCTTATAAGGTTCTGCAAACGGTAATTTCATGGTTATAAAATTCAATACAAATTAAGAAAGGTTGATGGGTTGTAATGTTTTGGTAAACCCTAAGCAGAGATTAGGCGAAAGAGTCCCTCTCTTTGATGTTCAGATAATCATTTTTAGGTGATAAAACCAATGAAATCAACATATTACATAGATTTCTGAATTACAAAGTTAACATTTTTTGTAACCGGAAATGCATCCATGCGTCATAAATGCAACAATAACCCTATAAATCAAAACCCATGGAACTGGAACCCATTTTTATATCCGCCATCGTCTTCGGATTTACCTATGCTATTTTTGATCTTTTTGTCAAACGCAAAGAAAGAATGGCCATGATCGAAAAAGGAATGGATGCACCCTCTTTCAGGTCAAAGCCAAGAGCAGGTGTATTTGCCTTAAAATTAGGTATGTTGTTTATTGGTGTCGCTATAGGACTTTTTATTGGATCAATCCTTGTTGAGACCACTACGCTGCATGACGAGTCCGCCTACTTTTCAATGGTATTTCTCTTTGGAGGTATAGGACTCGTAGTGAGCCATTTTCTAGAGAAGAAAGAAATGAAAGACCTTAAAGATCTGTAGCAGTGAAAGAAAAGTGAAAGAAAGCGTACCGGAAGGTGCGCTTTTTTATTTTACTGCTGATCTATCCTTTGAAAGGAATTTGTAAACTTGTAAGGGCTGATATAGGAG